>JBBTSK010000076.1:0-10614 GCA_038078795.1 Patescibacteria group bacterium | reverse complement strand
AGTGATCCCCTTGCCGATGCCCGACATCACCCCGCCACAAACAAAAATAAATTTGGTCTTCGTTGTCTTCATAGTTCTCCTTCGACCATTAATGAAATCTCTGCCTCTAATCCTTGGGGCAGATCAAGAGTTAAACGGTGCGTACCTGTTTCCTTGATTGGTTTGTCGATGTTTATCCACTCCGGTTCAACGTCAAAACCTTCCGCCTTCAACGCTTTGACGATCTCCTTAAGATTGACCGCCCCAAAGAGCGAGCCTTTGTCAGTCATCTTGACTTTGACCGTCACTTCTACGCCATCGAGTTTTTGCGCCAGCTTGCGCGAAGAGGCTAAGGCTTTTTTCTCTCGATGAGCCGCGACTTCTTTTTTCTGTTGAGCCTCGGCCAAGGCTCGAGCGCTGGCTTGAACGGCTAAATTTTGCGGGAACAAAAAATTGCGGGCATAGCCTTCGGAAACTTCTTTTACCGTCCCTTCAAGGCCTAATTCTTTAACGTCTTTAAGCAAAATAACCTTCATACAACGGCGAGTATATCACGGCCTCATAATCTGCACAGCCCGCCGAACAATCTCCCGCAAATCCTTATAACCCGAGCGATCACGCAATTCGCCAAGCGGCACCCAAGCCACGGCCTGAATCTTCTCTCCATCATGATGGCGTGGCAAATGCACCCGAGCGGTCGGAGCGGCCTCCAGCAAATAATAGTGGATGTACTTGTGGATCAAGCGTCCTTTGAAAACAAAACGATCGCGAAACCAAATATCAATCGACCCAAGTTTGCGTCTGAATTTCAAATCTCGCAAACCTGTCTCTTCCATGCACTCACGAAGCGCGGCTTCGATCAACGTTTCCCCGCGGCGCACGTGCCCTTTAGGAAAGGTCCACTTGCCGTAAGGGTCTTTGATCATCGCCAGCGAGATGCCATCTTTTCCTCGACGATAAACCAAAGCCCCGGCAGAGACTTCCAGTCGGGCTTTTTCGTTTTCTTTAATAATTTCCATTAAGAATTTCCACCGCCTTATCCATTTGCGGATCGCGTTCGGCCTGATAATCCTCCGCCGTCATCTCGACCAGCAGATCCGGGGTAATCCCTTGTTGATCAATAGAACGGTTGGCTGGTGTGTACCAGCGAGCCACTGTCAATTTGACGGCCGAGCCGTCCGGCAAATCGCGGTAATCCTGAACCGAACCTTTGCCAAACGTCTGCTCACCAACGATGGTGGCTTGATCATGATCCTGCAAAGCGCCGGCGACGATCTCCGAGGCCGAAGCGCTTCCGCCGTTGACCAAGACAACGGTCGCCAGACCATTAAGTAGCGCCGGCCCGCGACCGATCGTTTTTTCTTCCTGATCCCGAATCTTTTCAATCACCACCGTGTCCGTGCCCACCCAAGCGCTGGCCACGTCAATAGCCGCGGTCAAATAGCCTCCCGGGTCATTGCGTAAATCGAGGATGATGCCGCTGGCCCCATCGGTCAAAGCTTGACGAGCGGCGTCGGTGAACAGACGACTGGTGTCGCCGTTGAAAAAAGAGATGGTGATAACAGCGATGCCATCGTCGCGCAGTTGGTAAGTGACGCTGTCGATTTCAATCGTATCGCGAGTGATGACAACATCACGCGCCTCATCCTCGCCACGGCGAATAGTCAGGGTCACGTCAGTGTCTTTTGGTCCGCGAATGTGTTTAACCGCTTCATCCGACGCCATGCCAGCGGTGTCCAGACCGTCAATAGCCAAAATGGCGTCACCGGCCATCAGTCCAGCTCTCTCCGCCGGGCTTTCCGGCAAAGGCGCCACAATTTGCAACTGATCGTCTTTGACTTCGATTTCCGCTCCGATGCCTTCAAAACTTCCGGACAATTCCTCGGCAAAGGCCGCGGCGGTCACCGGATCAAAAAATGTGGAATGCTGATCACCAAGCGACCAAACTAATCCTTTCATCGCTCCATAAAACAGCTCCTTCTCCGAAACAGGCTGGTCAACGTATTCATCTTTGATCAAATCCCAGACGTCCCAAAATAATGAGAACTTGACGTCTTTGTTGAGACTGGCCGGAATTTCACCAACGCCAATCACTTTGCCTTCACCCGCCGGCACCACCGAACGAATCCCCTCCTGCTTGCCAATCAAAAAACCCGCGCTAAAAGTGACGGCCACAATGAGCGCAGTGACCAAAGTGATCAGCGGTTTAGAAACAGGCCGATTCATGAACCATAGTCTATCATCGCTTGAAAATGGAGGCAAAGAGTGGTAGGCTCGCGGGACATGTCGCTCAAATTTCGTCGGACATTTTTCTACCTCTACATTGGGCTGTTTCTCTTGGTGGCCCCCTTGGTGGTCCTCTACACGGCTGGCTATCGTCTTGATGTCCAAAGAGGACGGCTAGTGCAAATTGGAGCTTTGTCAGTCACCAGCGTTCCCAAAGGAGCGCAAGTATTTTTGGATGATGCCGAGCTTTCCGACCGCACCCCGACTTTGCAAAAAAGGATCCTGCCAGGAACTTATCATTTGCGCCTCAACAAAGAAGGCTACAAGCCATGGGAACGAGAGGTGGAAATTAAAAGCAAACAAACGACAATCGTCGAGGGGGTGGAATTGTTTTTGGATCTGGCACCGGAGATGATCACACCGATCGCCGCCAGCGTCAGCGTGGGATCAACCAACGGACTGGTGGCCTACGCGATCGCGGCCGATCAGTGGTTTGAGCTTTGGATTTATAATCCAACCAACGGCGACTTTACCTTGCTCGATCGTCTAAGTTCAGCCAAAATTGGCGAACCTCAACTCCATTGGTCCCACGACAATTATTTGCTGATTTTGAGCGACGCGAAAAACGGCAAAACCGAACAACGTTTCTATACCAGCAACGGCCCTTTGTCATCTGTCCCAGCCTGGTTCGCGCCTTTTGCTTTGGCTCCGGAAGGCGAGCAGTCAGCGCTGACTCGCTCTCGCGGTCAAACCGTAGAAACGATCGCCCTCTTGCCAAAAAACAACTACCAAATTTCCGACGTCTTCAATAATTGGGTTGTTATTCAGGACAACGAGCAAGAACGACTAATTTTAATAGACTCCGACACTCAAGGCCCACCCATTCTTCTAAACGCCGCGGCAAAATTTTATCGCTGGCAGGAATCAAGCATTTTGTACAGCGACGGATTTGAGTTGCATCGTTATAATCCGTCGACCAACAGCGACACCCTCATAACTCGATCCAGCAGTCAAATGACCGACGTCATCCCGTTGGCCGACAGTCAAACGCTGGTGATCACAACTTCGACCCAAACGGCAGCCATCGATATCTCCGACATCAGTCGTCCAGTCAATACGGTAATCGTCTCCGCTGACAAGATCCAATCATTTTGGCTTGACCCGCGAGGACGCACCGGATACTTTTTTGGGATCGTCAACGGCCTAGCTGGATTGTATAAAATCGCTCTGACGCGCTAAATCCTACCAGCGCACAATCAACTTCAAAATCCAAAAATATATTTGCAAAAGAGGATTGACCAACTTGGTCAGTAGAAGATTGTTGACCTCCTGATTGGCGATTACTCCGACCATGTGCTGAAGCATTTGTCGGTCGGTGGCCACCCGCACGCCGCGCACAACACTACGTCGACGGGCAATGAACACCCAGGTCGACGGCTTGAAGAAATGCATCCATGATTTCATTTTGGCCTCGCCCCAGCCAGACTTGACGGCAAAGTACAACGTCCCGAGTTCCATCACCAACGCCGCCGGAGCGATCAAGAGCAGAGTTGGAATTTTATAGTTGATCAAGTTGGTCAAGTGGCGGTTACGCTCCATCCAATAAAACTTTTTAATCGAGCGCGAGAATTCGTAGCGATGGTAGATAACCGAATCATCCGCGTAGCAAACATCATAGCCCGCCAGTCGCGCGCGCCAACAGACGTCCACGTCTTCGTGATACATAAAATACGTTGACTCAAACAGCCCGCCAATTTTTTCTAGCACAGAAGCGCGGAGTAAAACCCCGGCCCCGCTGGCATAAAATGCTGGTGTATCCCCCTCCAGCCCCCCCTTGAAAAGTGGGGGCGTCCGATAACCAAGGGTAAATCCAAATCCCAAAAAATGCAGAGCATTGCCGCGTGTGTTCAACAACTCCGGCGTTTGTTTAAGCATAATCCGCGATTGCGTCGCCACGCAGGTTGGCCGTTCTTCCGCCGATTGCACCACCCGCCACAAAAACTGCGGCTCGACCGCGGCGTCTTGATTAAGCAAATATAAATAGTCTGGCGAAAAACCTCTGGTGACTTGCCAACCGCGTTGGTGGCCGCCGGAAAATCCATCATTGACGTCCGACTCGATCAAAGTTATCTCCGGCAGAGTCACCCCCGCCTTCACCAGCCACTGTCGTTTGATGTAGTCAGCCGCCCGACCGTGCGGCGATGGATTATCAATCACCACGATCCGCCAACGATCGCGCGGATAATCAACCATCTCGAGCGAAGCAAATAAATCCTGCAAATCTTTTTTGCCTTCTTCAGACCAGTACGAAATGACTTGAACGACAACCAGCGGCATCCCATGACCGGCCGCATGATAAATTTTGTCCATTTCGTCGCCGATTTGGCCTGCAACGGTTTCAGATCTCGTCATAATACGTTGAGTATTCTTCCTCGTTCTTCGCCCGTTTCGGCTCAAACGGCATCCGAACTGCCTCAAAATTTATCATGCGGCCGGTCATACAACGTGATCCCCGCGCCACTTCCACTGATATTTCAACCAGCTTTCGATGTGATAGCGGGTGGCCGAATTTTTGAAAATGCTTTCCAGCGGGCCGCGGTGGTCTTGCGAGCCTTTGCCATAGGCGTGCGTCATGGTGAATTCAGGCAAGTAGTAGACCGGACGGCCAAGGTTCCAGCACTCGCGGCACAAGTCCACGTCTTCGTAGTACAAATGATAGCGGTCGTCGAAACCGCCGATTTGGTGGAAAAGTTCAGAGCTCATCATAAAGGCCGATCCTTGCACCCAGTCGACCATGCGACGGCTCTGGTGGGAAAAATCGTCCATGTGAAACTCCGCGCGGTGTTTTTGGCGCACAGCGTCAGAAAAAAATTCGGTGCGCTCGGCAATCGGTGAAAACCATTTAGGAAAACGACGACAGGTTTTTTGCAAATCGCCGTTGGGGTAGAGCAAACGAGGAGCGACGATGCCGACTTTGGGATGCGTTTCTAAAAAGCGGTGCAATTCGTTGAGAATAGTGACGTCGGTGACGTCGGTATCGGGATTGAGAAAAAAATAATACTCCGCATCAATTTCACGAGCGGCGACATTGCAGGAACGTCCCATGCCGTGATTGCCGGCGCGGAGGATCACTTCAGCTTCAGGAATAATCGTTTTGACTTTGTGATGCGCGTCGATTTTTTGTGAATCATTATCAACGACAACATAGGTCACCTTGAGCGACGAAGTGTCCAAAATCTTCCGCACGGACTCGAGACAAGAGTCGAACAGTTTGTTGTAGGTGACGGTGATGATGGCGACATCATGTTTCATAGCCACTCTTTGCGGACGGCGTTCAAGAACTCTGTGCGGTAGTTGTAGCAGAGATACCCAAACTTGGCGACTTCGTAAGGAATGATCAGCCAGCCACTGACAAGCCAGTCGCGCCAGGCGAGATGCTTGCCGAGGTTGCGCCAGTGATTGCGATAGGACAGCCATTGGATGAAAAACGGCACCACTGCTTTGCGCGCTTGTATCGAGAACGTCCGGCGATGATAGGCAACGGCGGAAGGGACGATGATCGACGCCCAGCCGGTTTTGGCAAGACGATAAGCCAAATCTACGTCCTCTTTGTACATGAAATACGACGGATCAAAAAGTTGACTTCCCACGGCGACACGGCGGTACAAGGGGAGGCAACCGGAGACGCCGAAGACGGGGATGGCGGGGATGGGGTCAGGTCGGGAATCAGGAATTTTCTTCCCTGCGCCAATGTCATAAACTTTATGATATCTCGTTTTCGCCAAACCAAGAGAGTCAACAATGTCCGTTTTTTTGACCAAATTCCCGATTCCCGACCTGACCCCTTCCGGGTCAAAATCCCAACGTAAAATCTTTCCACCAACCGCGGCGACTTTGGGTTGTTCGTCGAGCCCGCGACAAACGCGTTCAATATATTCCGGTTCGAGAATCACGTCATCATTGACGCACATCACATAGTCGGCGTTGTGTCGCTCATACAAATGCTGATGACCGCCGGTGAAACCGATGTTGCTCGACGAGCGTTCAAAAACGATGGACAGTCTCCCCTTTTGTTCTTCGACCAACGCGGCGATCAGAGTCGCCTTAGCTTCGTCGGTGCTGTTGTCGAGAATGTAGAACGCCCAATCGCGATCGGTTTGCGCCGCCAGAGAATCAAAAAGCGCTCTGAGCGTTTCCAAGCGATTAAACGTCAAAAGTTGAAGAGCCAAGCGCATATTATTTCCAGAGCTTTGACTTGGCGCCGACAAGATCGACGACCACACCAAACAAAATGGCGACAGGGCGAAGCGCGTACAGGGCGGCCGTCTGCCACCACGGCATCCACTTTTTGAAATAACGAGTCATCGAACGCGACAAATGATATTGCTTCCAACGAGCGGTGCGTTGGTGAAACGACCGACCGACTAAATCGATGCAGGCGACGTCAGCGCTGTACCAAACACGCAGTCCAGCTTCGCGCACGCGCTTGCAAAAATCCACTTCTTCAAACCAAATAAAAAAATTATTAGCGTCGAATGAACCAATCTTTTCATAAACATCACGACGAAAAGCAAAGAACGAGCCGCGCAGTTGATCGACATTTTGAGATTTGGCGTAATCAAAATCTTTCATCAAATAGCGATCGAGAACCTTAGGCAACAAATGCGGCACTTTGAGTAAAATCGCCAGCTGATCGCCAAACCCCGGATCGCGTCGCACCGACTCAACGATCGACCCGTCTTCACGCGCGAGCTTCACCCCAAGAACGCCAATATCTTTTTGCCGTGTCAATGTTTGATAAGCGTGCTCAATCGCTCCGTCGCCCATCAACATATCTGGATTAAACAGCACCATGACTTCCCCTTTGGCCACCCGCAAAGCTTGATTAACCGCGTAGGCAAACCCACGATTGCTTTCATTGCGAATCAAATGGACTTGGGGAAAATCTGCTTTGATCATCACCACACTGCCGTCAGCGGAACCGTTGTCGACGACGATTACTTCAGCAATATCCTCCCCCACCCCCTCCTTGAAAAGGAGGGGCGAGAATAAGCGCGCGAGATTAGCTTTGAGCAAATCCCGCACGTTCCAATTGATGATGATAATGGAAACTTGTGGCGCGTCAATCATAGTTCTAAGTAGGAGTTGTCGCCGATGATCATCCGATGTGCCGAGTCTGGTTTGCTGACGGCAGTGCTAGTGAGTTGCGCTTTGTAACCGATCAATGAATCGACGATCCGCGGGGTGTCGCAAATGCTGGCGTCGTCAAAAACAATCGAGTGTTCAATTTCCGCATTCCTGATCACACAGCGACTACCAATCGACGTATACGGACCAACGTAAGCGTTCTCAAGCACCGCATCTTCACCAATCGTCACCGGCCCGCGGATCAGACATCCCGGACCAATAACAGCTCCTTTACCAACCTGAACCATCCCTTGCAATCGCGCGGTTGGGTCAACAGCTCCCTCCACCACAAAAGTGTCGTGACTCAAGTCAGACAAAATCGACGCGTTGCCTTCCAAAATAGCTTCCGGCGTGCCGGTATCTTTCCACCAGCCGGTGATCTCCTCCCACCCAACACTTTTGCCGTTTTGCAACATCCAGGTGTTGACATCAGTAATCTCATACTCGCCGCGTGGCGATGGTTGGATTTGCTCGAAAGCGTCAAAAAATGTTTTGTCGTATAAATAAATACCGGTGACCGCGTAATCGCTCGGCGGCTCTGTCGGCTTTTCAACGACGTGCGTCAAATTCCCCGCCGCGTCAAAAGCCGGCACGCCAAAGCGCTGAGGGTCTTTAACTTTGCTGAAAGCCAGAAAACAATTGTGCCCGCCTTCAATGAAGCCCGCAACAAATTTTTTCAAACTGCCAAGAATAATGTTGTCGCCCAAATAAAACATGAACGGCTCATCGCCCAAAAACGCTTTAGCTTTGTTGACCACATGAGCGATCCCTTTGGGTCCGCCGCTTTGTTCGATGTAGCTTATGTTGACGCCCCATTGCGATCCATCGCCAAAAACATTACGCATCAGCTCCACTTCGCCCGGATTGACGTTGATGGCGATCTCGGTAATCCCCGCCTCGGCGATTTTTTTGATGGCGTGCTCCAACATCGGCTTGTTGGCCAAGGGAATCAAGTGCTTATTAGTTGTCCAAGTGATCGGACGAAGCCGAGTGGCTCGTCCGCCAGCGGCGATCAAAGCTTTCATAGTTGCTGTTTCTTTAATGTAGCGTACTTTTTCATGGTGTCGCGAAGAGCGTCAAGCGCCGGACGCATAGTGATACCAAACTCAGCCAAACGCGTCGAAGCCAAAAAATTATTGGATCGACCTTTGCTAACTAGACCAAGCTTGACCAAGTCATCATTGTGAATCCATTCGCAAGTGTAATTGGGATCTACCATTTGCTGATACAACTCCACAACCTGACGATGACGAATCGTCCCAGGGTTGGTGACGTGAAAAATGCCTGGCGCTTTTTTCTCCATCAACTGATGAAACACGCTGATCATGTCTTCAACGATCGTCGCGCTATTCTCAACGTCAATCACTTTAGGGAACGAAGCGATCTTATCGATCAAGTTTCCGGCCGAAGGAATGCTGTCGATCGGCATGCGAATACGGGCGATACCGACGTTGGGTAAAGTCGACAAAACCAAATCCGCCGCCCATTTAGTGCGCGAATAGGTCGGCAAGGGATTACCAAAATCATCTTCCCGCCAGGCTTTGTCTGGATGCGGACTGTCGCCATAAAAAATACAACCAGACCCCATGTGCAACAAATAGACTCCCGCCTCGGCGCAAGCTTCGGCCAACAAAACGGGCAAAACGGTGTTGCCAAGAATCGTCTCCATCTGATGAGTGTCACACCAATCAACATTGGGACGACCACGCATGCCAGCGGCATTCAATACCGCGTCCGGCTGGACGCGTTGGATTTCAGCCAGTGCGTCTTGTTTGCTGGCGACCAGAACAGTCGACAATACTGCCTCGTCGCCCCAAACATCGCGACAGCGATTGCCCATGTACCCGCCGCCAAAAATCAAAATTTTCATACTAACGTTTTGTATATTGTTCTTCGTAATATTTGGCGTACTCGCCGCTCTTGATCGGCTTCCACCACTCTTCGTGCGTTTTGTACCACTCAATAGTCGCGGCTAGTCCTTGCGCGAGGGTGATCTGCGGCGCCCAACCGAGTTCAGCACGAATCTTATCCGAGTTAATGGCGTAACGACGGTCGTGGCCAGCGCGGTCTTTAACGTATTCAATCGAACTTTCATCTTTGCCCATCAACGCCAAAATCTGTTTTATGATTTCGATGTTGGGCAAACGCTCACCCGTGCCGATGTTGTACGACTGGCCGAACACTCCTCGATCAAGCAACAGCTCAATCGCGCATGCGTGGTCGTCAATATGCATCCATTCGCGCACTTGCATGCCGTCGCCATAAACCGGAACCTTTTTTCCTTCTATCAAGTTGGTGATGAACAATGGAAATAATTTTTCCGGATAGTGGTACGGTCCGTACATGTTGCAGGCATGAGTGATGATGACCGGAGTTGCAAAAGTGGTGAAGTACGAAGCCACCAAATGATCGGCTCCGGCTTTGGCCGCCGAGTACGGCGAGCGCGGTTCGAACGCAGCGCTGTCTCCACTCTCGCCTTCCATGACCGCGCCGAACACTTCGTCGGTAGAAATTTGGATAAAACGGGCAATGTTGTATTTGCGCGCCGCTTCCAACAACACATACGCTCCAAAAACCGCGGTCTTCAAAAAGGCGCTCGGATCCATAATGCTCCGGTCCACGTGCGTCTCCGCGGCGTAGTTTACCACAGCGTCAAATCCACCTTCCGACAAAATGTCGTCAACGACTTCCGCGTCGGCAACATCGCCTTTGACAAAACGATAGCGCGGGTCGTTGGCCACAGACGCCATGTTGGCCGGATTACCGGCATAGGTCAGTTTGTCCAAGTTGACGATTTGCCAGTCCGCATGCTTAGCAAGCATCAAACGAACAAAATTTGATCCTATAAACCCTGCGGCGCCAGTGACAAAAAGCTTCATAATGAGAGAATCTTACGAGACCCGAGACAATCCTGCAAGATGCCTCTTTACTAGCCGTGTTGCTCCAGATAGGCGAGGTAGCAGGCTCGGCAGTGAATATTCCGTTCTTGGAAGAATATATTTTTGTAGGCTGTGATCGTTCTGTGACATACATAACACGTCGTTTCAAATGAAACGGGCGAGTCTGAATGCCTTGTGAGCTTTTTGATGCGCGTTAAAAAATGCTCGCGTGGAAATGGGAGTTGGTGCGCTTTATAAAAATCGAACTCTTGTGGCGTGACACTAAAATTGCGCTTTAACACAGGATCGTGAATCGCCTTGCCAACAAACGTTGCTGGATCAA
>JBBTSK010000075.1:8162-9048 GCA_038078795.1 Patescibacteria group bacterium | reverse complement strand
AACAACTTTTGATCGACCTTGATGATGAAGCTAAAGGCGAAATTGCTCGTCGAGCCAGACGCACTCCGCGCATTGCCAATCGCCTACTGCGCCGAGTGCGTGATTTTGCTGAAGTCAAAGCCGACGGCAACCTCACCCTGCCCGTGACTCGCCAAGCCCTTTCCATGATGCACATCGACGAAGCCGGCCTCGACGCGGCCGATCGCTCAGTCCTGGCTGTCATCATAGAAAAATTCCAAGGCGGCCCCGTAGGCCTTAACACCATCTCCGCCGCCACCGCCCAAGAACTGGAGACAATCGAAGAAGTCATCGAGCCGTTCCTCTTGCAACTCGGCTTTTTACAGCGCACTCCCCGCGGGCGTCTAGCCACTCCCAAAGCTTATCAACATCTTGGATTATGATCTCCATTCCCATCGCCATCTTTTTTGTTCCTTACGGCTTGTTCTTGCTGATCTATTTATTTTTTCTCTTCTTTAATGTTTACCACATCCGCATTTACGCGGTGCATGGTTTTTTTTCCCACGCCGTGGCCACTGTTTTTTTGCTTGGCACCGTTCTGATTCTAGGAGCGACCTGGATCATTCTCGCGCCATACGATTGGGGTACGTCGCTTGACCTCGAAGGATTGACTGCCCCATTCACCGACACCAACATCTTCAAACCAATATGATTGATCTGAACGCCCTCCCCAATCGTAAAGACGGCGAGCAGACGATTTACCTTCTGCGTCGTCATTGGATTGTGCCGCTAAAAATCTTCGGCACTTTGCTCATCGGCTTCGCTCTACCTATTGGAGCCTACTTCATTATTCGTTCCCAATTTCCCGAGCTCCTGCACCACTCCACCATGACCCCCATCCTCGCCATCTTTGCCGGTTTTTTTGTCC
>JBBTSK010000075.1:0-8152 GCA_038078795.1 Patescibacteria group bacterium | reverse complement strand
GCATTGATCATGTTGGCGATAGTATGGTTTCTAGTATGGTTGTTTGTGATGCAAGAATTTGTCGACTACTACCTAGACATGTGGATCGTCACCGACGAACGCATCATCGACATCTCTCAACATGGATTGTTCAAACGCACTTCGGCTGAATTACATTTGGAAAATATCGTAGACGTTACCGCTCAAGTTATCGGGGTTCTGCCAACGATGCTCAACTACGGCGACGTGTTGATTCAGACGCCTGGAGAAGTCGTCCGTTTCCATTTCAAACAAATTCCGCGCCCATAAGAGGTGCGGCAAATTGTGCTCAAATTAGTTGACGAAGACCGCGGGCGTCATGAGCGTCAATATTCAAACGTCTCCCAAACCCACTGAGCCAAAGCTTCGGCGTCGCGGAATGAATCGGCGCGAGAGGCGGCGCCAAAAATAACGATCAACAATTCTTTTTGGCTTTCTGTCGCTCCTGGGCGCAAGCGTTCCACCAAATTCCAACCAGACTCGTCCAAGTAGCCAGTCTTGCCCGAAGTCACATAAACGTCATCATACTCGGGATAGTAAAGCATCCAGTTAGTGGTTTTCATTTTATGCCAGGCGCCGGTCGTCACAGCCAAAATGTTTTTGCTGATCGTGGTGGTGTTTTTACGGATGGCATCAAAGGTAAAGGCTTCTTCGGCCAGCAAAGCGACTTCCCGCGCCGTGGAAACATTTTGCGGATCAATGCCCGAGGCGTCGACAAAACGGGTCTTATTCAAATGCATTGCTCGCGCCTTTTCGTTCATCAAATCAATGAAGTCACTGCCGACGGTGCGGGCGATGGCATTGGCCGCGTTGTTAGCCGAGCCGATCAGCGTGGCCGAGAGCAGGTCGCCAAGGCTGAAAGTTGTACCGTCGCTGACGTAGAGCTTGGCGCCGCCAACGTCGTCAATTGTTTTGACCGCGGCCGTGGCTTCCAAATCAACACCTCGAATCAAAGCCACTTGGGAAGTCATCAATTTTGTCAGTGAGGCAATGGGCCACACCTCATCGGCGCCTTGGGCGGCCAAAATCTGTCCGCTCGTTTCGTCGATGACGATATAGTCGCGAGCAGTCAACGTTGGCGCGGTTGTCTCCCCCGCTTTGGGCGGTAATGATGTCGGAGCATAAGCAGACAACTCCGCCGGATGCTCTTGCCAGCCATATTGCTCGGCCCAATCGTTGAGGTCAACCAAAAATCCAGCTTTGCTTGAAATAGCTAAGCCGGTTTTAGAATCAAAGATTGCTTTAAGATCGGATCGGCTCTGATAGATGTCGGAAAGAGGGTCGGTTGCGGCCGAACCGGCAAGCGGAAAAATGATTAAGAAAGAGAAAACGAGTAGAGCTAGCCGCTTCATAAAACACTGTTTGTTCATTTCCGGAGTACAGACTCCAAGATTTTTGCTAATGATAGAAGAAAATGAATACTCTGTACTCCGGAAATCCTACTTCCATCGTTTTTCTAACTCAACGCCGGTGTAAAAATACTTCAAGATTTTATCGTAAATCCACCCATCGTTGGCCATACCTAAGGCACCGGAAGCGGACATGCCCACGCCGTGCCCCCACAATGTCTTGCCAACATCCCACGGCACGGCCACGGATTTACTCCAAGGCACATTGCCGCCCCAAACCTCGCTCCAATCCCGTGTCCTGCCGTCGGAGCGCGAGAAGTATGCAGTGATGGCGATGTCGCCACCGTAAATAACAATGATTCCTTTGGTGTCATTGACGGCAGTGACGACCGTGGGGTTGCGCAGTTCTTGACCGTAGCCTTTATAAACTTGATCGGCGTAAGCATCAACGGTGAAACCTTCGGCGTCATGCTTGGTGTTGCGAGTGAAGTGATAATAGCCGTAAGTGCGCGCCGCAGTCATCAAGGCTTTTTGAAATTCGGCGGGCGAACTGTTGGACGTCTCCGCTAAACCCCACAAGTACGGCTCCATGGAAAGCTCGTTGATGAGCCAAGTGCGCTCCTTGGTGTCATTGTGACGGATTTCCAAAATGTTGCGAAATTGATTGTCGGCAAAGGCTGAACCGCGAGTAGCACGTCGATCAAAATTGGTGACTGTTAACACGGCGTTGACTTCACTCGGAACAAATCTGATTGGCAAATTAGTTTTGCGTTCCTCGCCGTCAATTTCGTAATAGTATTTTTTTTTGTCCACCATGTAGTAGGCCGTGACTTCTTTTCCTGCCGCAACTTCAGCCAACAAATTGCCGTCAGTGTCTTTGATGCTCATCGCCACCGCGCTTGAAACAACGACTTCGTTGTCTGTTTCCTCATCAACGATCAACACCCCAACCCGCATGGTCGGCTCTTCCGCAATGATGTTTTCTTTGTAGACTCCGCCGGCCGTTTCTGTCCCCGTCGTCGATTTGGTGTCGACTTTCGGCCGCGCGCCATTAACATCTTTAGCGTCCGAAGTTACTTCAACGGGAATGTCGATCTCTCCCCCTTCGATCTCTTGGCCCTCGGTAGTCAACTGAAAAGTCAAATCGTAACTGCCTTTGTATTTAGGGGTGGAAAAGGCGAAAGAAAATGTGTCCGCGGCGCCGGGAGCCAACGTGCCCGAGCGCTCCAAAATCAAACTCGAGGACTTCCAAGACTTGTGCTGAATTTCGCTGGCTTCAAGACCGGCAACTTGTAGGTTGGACGGTTGCAAGCGCCGCGGACCCCAACTGGCCGAACCAGTGTTGGTAACAGTCACGGTGTAGACCACGGAAATGCCGCCTTTAGCAACAATCGTTCCAGTACTGACACCGGCGACATCGGCTTGGTAGCTTGACGCTGTCGGAGCGGCCGAAGTGGCCGACGCGGAAGTGGCGACCGTCAGATTAATAGTAAATTGCCCGCCGGAAATCCAAGCCGTGTCTTCCGAAGCCAAAGCAAACGTCTCGGCATAAGTGCCGGTGGTCGTAGGGGCACTCAAAGTCAGGCTGATCGTCCCGACTGATCCTTTAGCGACTGAAGTTTCTTTAAGCTTGGCCGGCTGAGTGTCCGAAATCCACGACGAACTTTTGAAAACACTCTGGCGATACTTGGGGCCATGAGTGTAAATCGAGACAAATCCCGCCCCGCTGTTCTTCCACGTTTTGGTGCCAATATTTTGCAACGTCAAGATTAACGTTTTACTCTCTCCCGGAGCCATGCTGACATTGCCGGGCATCTGTACTTGCAGAGCTTCGAGACCATTCGCGGTAGCCGCCCGCGCCGGCTGTATGCCGAAAAATGACGAAATCAAGAGACAAAAAATAACCAACAATTTCCCTTGTCGCATAGGCAATTTTACAAGCTTATTTTATCAAATTTTTGGTCTTCGGTCAATCGTCTTTTCCCCATGTTATACTGTTACCTACTATGTCAGCAGAAACAACGCGAGCCTTAGCCCATAACACTCTTCTGCAAATGGGCGGCAAAGCCGTAGCCATGGTCCTCGGGGTGGCGACCGTGTCCGTGATGTTGCATTACTTCGGCGATGAGGGCTACGGAGAATTCATCACAGCCGTCACTTTTTTATCGCTCTTCGCGGTAGTGGTTGATTTTGGCTTAACCCTCATCACCATTCAGATGATCTCCGAACCAGGAGCGGATGAGTCCAAAATTCTTGGTAACTTGTTATCGTTGCGTCTGATCACCGGCTTGGTCGTTTTTTCCGCCGCGCCGCTTGTTGGTCTGCTCTTCCCTTACTCTGCAGAAATTAAACTAGCCATTGCCGTGGGCTCGGTCGCTTACCTCTTCCAAACAATGGGGCAGATGTTGGTCGGTGTCTATCAAAAACGATTGAAGATGACGGGGGTGGTCATCGCCGAGTTAGTCGCTCGAGCCAGCTTGTTGGCGGGGATTCTTCTGGTCGTGTACTTCGCGGCCGATCTTTTTGACGCCATGATCGCGCTCGTCGTCTCCAACGTAGCTCAAGCGCTGTTGTTGCTTATTCTTGCCAACCACTTTATTCGCTTCCGCGCGCGGATTGATTTGAAAATTTGGAAAGAAATTATTCATCGCGCCTGGCCAATCGGCGTCTCCATCTTTTTCAACTTGATCTATCTGCGTGGCGACATTATCTTGCTATCACTAATGCGCACCCAAGCCGAGGTCGGTCAATACGGCGGCGCCTACAAAGTCATCGACGTGGTTACCACTCTGCCGGTCATGTTCATGGGGCTGGCTCTGCCCATCTTGGTCAAAGCTTGGAAAGGGCGCGACCGGACGACCTTTGAAGAGACAATGCAAAAGGCTTTTAACTTTTTCTCCATGATCGCGGTGCCGCTGGCTGTCGGATCGTTTGCTTTGGCGACTCCCCTCATGGTCTTGGTCGGCGGTGAGCAATTTGGAAGCGCTGGACCGATTCTGGCCATTCTCTCCCCTGCCGCGGCCGTGGTTTTTTACGGCGCGCTGTTTGGTCACGCGGTGGTGGCGGTGGAAAAACAACGAACCATGGTGATAGGCTATGCTCTAACCGCCGCCGTCTCCGTTGGTGCTTACGTGCTCCTCATTCCAATCTTTGGCACCCTTGGCGCGGCCTGGGTGACGCTCATTTCTGAAACGATCGTGGCCTTGCTAACCGCGATCGTTGTCTATCGCGCCTCGCGATTCCGCTTGCGACTCACCGTGCTCAGTAAAGTCGTAGCCGCCTCGATGGTGATGTACTTGTTCTTGATGGCCAGCGGTTCGTTTCATGTTATTCCACAAGTAGTTCTGGGGAGCCTGGTTTATCTAGTCGTCCTTGTGGCTTTGGGCGGGGTCACGCCAAAATCGCTTCGCGCCTTGTTTGTATGATTTTTTCTTTCTTGATTGTTTTCACATCCATCATTTTTGCCTTCATCGCCTGGCGAGATTTGAAGTTGGCGATCTTGCTGGTCTTATTTGCTTTGCCAACGTACTTACTTCGATTTCAAATTGGGCCGATCCCCACGACGTTGCTCGAGGTGTTGGTTTTGATCGTCATCGGACGATGGCTGATTGTCTTTGCGAGCGAATCGAAGCAGTCTCTTGTGGGATTGCTTCGTCGTTTCACTCCACGCAAAGACAATTTCTTATTGCCTATTTTGATTCTATTTATCGCCGCCACCGTGGGTGTAATCGTCTCCCCCGACGCCCTATCCGCTCTTGGCGCCTGGAAAGCTTACTTCATCGAACCGATCCTTTTTTTCTTTATCGTCCGTTCAACACTCAAAACAAAAACCGACGTCGACTCCGCGCTTAAAGCGCTCGGCTGTTCCACCATCGTCGTCAGCGTCTTTGGCATTATTCAATGGCTGACCGGCCTTGGCATTCCGCCGCCATGGGATATTGAAGGTCGCATTGTCAGTGTATTTGATTTTCCTAACGCCGTTGGACTTTATCTCGGGCCGATCGTCACGCTCGCAATCGCTAGAATTATCTCCCCTTCTTCTCAAGGAGGGGCAAAGGGTGGTTTCACTTTTTGGATACTTGTCATCGCTCTCGGAATCATCGCTATCGTTCTCGCCCAAACCGAAGCGACCTATATCGCCATTCCAGCAAGTCTTCTACTGATCTCGTTTTTTAATCGTCGCTGGCGTCGCGCCACGATTCCACTTGCCGTCATCGGCATCATCGCGGTGATGATGATCCCAAGCGTTCGTCAAAAACTGACACTCCGCGACTACTCCGGCGAAGTCCGACGCACGCAATGGAGCGAGACTCTCGTCATGCTTAAAGATCGTCCCCTTTTCGGCGCTGGCTTGGCAGGCTACCCGACCGTTTTTGAACCGTACCACCAAGCCGACTGGATCGAGGTCTTCCAATATCCTCACAACGTCATCCTCAACATTTGGAGCGAACTTGGCATCCTGGGCCTGCTCGCCTTTGCCATCATCGCTTATCGCCTTATCCGTTCAATTCAATTACCAATTACCAATTACCAATTACTTCTTCTCGCCGCCCTTGTCGAAATGACCATTCACGGCCTCGTCGATGTTCCTTATTTCAAAAATGACCTCGCCTTGATGACCTGGACGTTGTTAGCGCTTCTGTCGCTCTCGTTTAGCGTTGTTAAAAAGCCTTCGAGCGCCATAGATGCCCACTAAAAACAAACCGACTGCCACGTACTGCGCCGGAGTGAGCCCAAGGTAACGCGCGTCAACGATCGCGCCGTCGGTGGCTCGCAAAAAATCAAGAAGAAATCTGGACACTCCGTACCAGACGAGATAACCGACAACAAAACTTCCATTGAGAAGGCGGCGATTTTTGACCAGCAAAAAAATCATAAACAAAACCAACCCGTCAAGGGACAAATACAAACCCAAGTCGTGCCGAACGACCCCGTCGGGATAGAGCACTCCGAGGAAAAAGCTCGTGGGCTTTCCCGGATGCAGATTGGTAAAAAAACAACCGAGACGTCCAATGAAGACCCCTAAAGGAAGACCAAAGGCCAAAACGTCAGCATAAGATAAAACATCAAAGCCTTTCCTTCTGAAAAACCACACCCCCACGGCAACAGCTCCGATCAGACCGCCGGAGATGGCCAGTCCTCCGTTCCAAATGGCAACAATCTCCGCCGGACGCGAAAAAAAATACGCCGGTTCGTAAAAAAGGACGTGGAATAAACGGGCGCCAACAATCGCTCCGATGATAATCCACGGCGCGACATCCCAAATGATCTTAGAGTCAAGTCCTCTTTGCCGCGCCAGCCGCGCGGCCGCATAAGCTCCGCCAAGTAATCCTAAGGCTACCATCAGTCCCCAAAGATGAAGGACAAACGGTCCAATGGCAATACTTTGCAAAGTAAAGTAAGGAATCATGAGAACCACGGCTCATTAATGACAACACCCGCCAGATTTATGCTGAGGCTTTTCATCTTCAATCTTATCTTGCGGGTCAACGTCGCGGTGCTTACCGTGTCCCTTGATCATCATCCAAACGTGCGGGACCACGCAGACACCAATAACAACCAACCACAGATATTTAGAAGAAGCCAACTTGTCACCAGCCAAAAGAATAATCACTGCCAGCAGAATACACGGCAACATCATCCAAACCATCCCGCGGTGTCCGCTCCCTTTTTCGCTGTCGTTGTTATGAACGTGCATATTGTTAATTATGAATAATTTTTAAGGAATAATACTTGCGGACCATCAGCCCAACGCCGATGAGCATCACGCCGATGCTGAACAAAAACATTTGCGTCTGGTAAGCCGCTAAAAAGGCCGCCAGCCCGCTGACTCCAAGAATCGGCAACAGCGCGACAAGATTGTGCATACAGCAAGCGAGCATGGTGCCGCCGGAAACACCGCCCGAGCCGGCCATCAACCCGCCGCCGCCATGACGAGCCCGAATGTGAATCGCCCGAAACAATCCGGCCTGGACGCCAAACCCCAGAATAAGAGGCGCCACCAAATACCACCGCCTGGTCGAAAAAGCGATGGGCGCGGCCCAATCTTGCATGCCCAAGGCTTGAACAAGATAGAAGACGACGGAAATGACGACGGCACCAGCCAATCCCCAGGCCAAACAAGTCAGGCCGCCGATTTTGTCATTTACTTCTGCCATAGATCGTCAAACGTAAACTCCGTTGCCTCAGCCGGAGCAATGTCAAACGACCCGCTTGTCGTCTTGTCAAAGGTCATTTCAACCTCAACGTGGTGCCCTCCGGAGGCGTTGGCAATAAACGTGTACGACCGTGGAGGTTTTCCGTTAAGCGTCGCCCCTTGATAAATCGCCTCTTTTCCCAAGTCAACGCTGTGGTTGTCCAGCACCACAGTCAACACGGTTGTTGCTTCGAGTTGTTCAATGTCGGCGATAATTATTTCAATCCCATCTTTGCTTTGGGAAGGCTTAGCATCTTGGGTGGAATTCTCCACGGCGGACACCGCTACGGCCGCCGGTTCAACATCGCCACCCCGCTGAAACAACAGCGCGGCGCCAACGCCAGAGGCGATGATCAGAAGAATAAAAAGAGAATTTTTATCCATACTAACAACAGTTATCGAGTTTTTTAAGCAGTGACTTCTTGACACAATCACCCGCTTCTTGCACGGCATCCTGATGCGTTGTTCCTTGCGCGAGAAAGCTGATGACAACTAAAAGAAGAAGGACACCGATCCCGACCAAAAGAACTCCCGGCCAATTTTGGCTAAGCAGCATGGTGATGATCGTGTATCCCCCAAGGATGACGAT
>JBBTSK010000074.1:0-1338 GCA_038078795.1 Patescibacteria group bacterium | reverse complement strand
GTTACAAGATAAACCGCTTCTGCCTCCACTCAATCCCAAAGAGATATACACCGTGGCTTTTGCCGAGATCAACGCCAGAATCAGCATTACTCACGTCAATCCGCCGATGAATAGAACCGAATGGCTTGAATTTAAGCGTCTGGTGATCTCTAAGGTGGCCTAACCAAGGTCGGGATAACTCCTATTCCCAATAAAATGGACCCCTGTTATACTTATCCACATCAATTAACCTAATGCTGGTTCGAAAATCGGATGAGATGCGCCGTGCTGGAGGGGAGCAGACGTTGAGGCGTACAGACCCGTACGACGAAACGTTGCGAGCCGAAGCACAAGCAGATCGCTGATTTTAGAAGCAGCACAATATTATGGCCAAGATGACGAAGTCCCAACAGTTACAAGTCCTCGCCGAAAAGACCGGAATGTCTAAGAAAGATGTTGGCATGTTCCTCGACACCCTCGTGGCTCTTGCTTACTCCCAAGTTAAGTCTCAAGGCGAATTTGCCTTGAATGGTATTGGTAAGTTGGTCAAAGTTGCCCGCGCCGCTCGCGCAGGCCGCAACCCGGCTACCGGTGCTACCATCCAGA
The DNA here is from genome assembly GCA_038078795.1 of Patescibacteria group bacterium. Lineage (GTDB taxonomy): Bacteria > Patescibacteriota > Patescibacteriia > UBA9934 > CAMTUG01 > CAMTUG01. Next base: position 753 of record JBBTSK010000074.1, on the reverse strand, counting down.
TTCCAGCAAAAACCGTTGTGAAGTTCCGCGTGGCTAAGGCGGCAAAAGAGGCCATCCTTTAATTTCATTGCGTACGGGCTGCCCTGTGTGGCAGCCCTTGCTTTGAGGGCAATTCACGGGCGACCACATAGGGTCGCCCGTACATAGCAAAAGCTGGCGGTGACAAACCGCTGGTTTTTGATATGATGAGTGCATTATGGGCGCGACCTTCAAACGGCTGTTGATGCCGATCTTTCTTCTGCTCATCGGCGGCGGGATTTTTATTGGCCTGCTCGCTAAGGAGGGGATTCCAGAAGTCATTGCCACCTTGGCCGCGTTTGGTTTGGCGCCGTTTATTTTGTATGTTGGCATCTCACTGGCGAACTTTGCCCTTTACGCTCATCGTTGGCAAGTGATCGTCAACAAGGGCCAGGCGGCCATAGCCAAGATTTCTTTTTTTCGATTGTATTTGCATCGTATGTCCGGCTACGCCTTCATGTACTTGTTGCCGCTGTCGTTTTTTGGCTCCGAACCGGTGCGTGTTGGACTGCTCCACGAAGACGGCGTGCCTCTCAATCGTGCCACAAGCTCTGTGCTGATTGACTTGGCTTTTGAAACGATGGCTTTTATTTTATTCATTGCCGTGGGGTTGATTTTGGCCTTGGTAGAAGGTGTGACACTTGGCAACGCCGGGACGATCGTCGCTTCGGCGCTGGTCTTGTTCGCCGCGGTGATCATCACTTTTTACGTCGGGACGGTTTCCGGTAAAGGATT
>JBBTSK010000073.1:0-1083 GCA_038078795.1 Patescibacteria group bacterium | reverse complement strand
GACGAAATCCAGAAGACCTGCGCGAGCGTCGTCCCGGCCGGCTGTTACTTCGACGCCACGCCAGCGACCTGCCACCAACTCGAGGCCGACAAAGACAAGATCGACCTGACCGACTGCCCCGCGGCCAAGGAGCGGATGACGACCATTCGCTGTCTCGGCAAGTTCAACGCCGACTGGACGGAGTTCGCCGTCGAGCCCCACGACTGCTACGATGTCCCCGACGAGGGACCGTAGGTTCATCTCTCGACCGGTTCCATTGCCACGCAAGGGATCCGGTTGTGCTTTTTAAAAGACTGTGATATCTTCGCCGTCGTCAATCGGAGACCAGATGCTGGGTGACTCAACAGAAGATGTCGTAAATCGCGCCATCACCGAGGTGCTGACCGAAGAATTCGGCGCCGAAAAGGCCGACTGCGTTGACCTTACCAACTTCAGGGCTGATCTGCGCCTGTCTGACGTCGAAGTCGACGAGCTGATCGCGGCGCTTGAATTGAAACTGGACGTCGAATTGACGAATTTCGACGACGGCAACGACGTGGAAACCTTCAGCGACCTGGTCACTCTGTTCGTGCCGCTGGTGCGCGAAACGCGACACCGCAACATCGAAGGACTGATCATGGACCTGCAAGCGATTGACAGGAAGTGACAAAGCTCAAGGCCCGGCGGTTCTTCGCTCGGGCCTTCGTCATGTCATGATACAATTTTTGTATGCCCACTCTTACCACCAACAAACGCGCCAGATTTGACTATGAGATCCTCGAGGAATACGAGGCGGGGTTGAAGTTAAGCGGCGCCGAAGTCAAGTCCATCAAAGGCGGCCACGCCCAAATTGATCGAGCCTTTGTATCGATCGACAACGGCGCGGCTTGGCTCAAAGGCGCCCATGTCTCGGCTTACAAACCAGCCGGAGCACAACTGTCATATGATCCCGAACGGCCACGCCAGCTACTGCTTCACAAAAAAGAGATCAATCGCATGATTGGCAAAATGAAGGAAGCCGGGTTGACTTTTGTCCCCATTTCCCTCTATACTAAAGGCGATTTGGTGAAATGTTCCTTCGCTCTAGCTCGCGGAAAACGCAAG
>JBBTSK010000072.1:395-5769 GCA_038078795.1 Patescibacteria group bacterium | reverse complement strand
AGTGTATGCTCGATTGACCGCTCCGGTTGGCTTGTGGGAAGCGGCTCGAGAAAACTCGCGATAGCGTTGAGCCAAGCTAGCGGAAATGCGCAACCAGGCCACCACATTTTCAAAATCCTGACGCTCTATTTTTTTGCTGTACAGCAATTCTTGAATCCACGGATCGGCGTCATAAGCGGCGATCAAAAGCTCAACCGCGGCGATGTGATCGCGACGATGTTTGAGAGCGGAGCGTAAGGCGTTCAAAACCAAATCTTCAGCTTGACTGCCAAAAGTGGTGGCCGCAGCTTTTGGAACGCCGGCCAGACGTCGACCAATGGCGTCTTTGACTGACTCAAAGCTGACCCCCAGTCGGCCGAAAACCACGGCCGCGTCACTTGTGGTCAAGGCCCCAATAAATAAATGCAAAGGTTGAACTTCCGGATGCTTGAAATTGACCGCGGTGGCGTAAGCCTCTTCAATCGCCGTAACCGCTTCGTTTTCCAAATAGCGTCCGATATTTTGACGATGTCCTTGATCTGCATCGGTCAGCGCCACGCCGTCCAAAAGCGCCGGATCAACCTTTGGCAAAACTCCGTGATCGCGTTTGGCTTCGACGACGCGATAAAAAAGAAACAAAGTCAAAAACAAAGCCGACCAAAAACAGAACAGAGAAAACTGCGGCGTCTGCCAGAAGTCTAAGCCGATCAACTGTCCTGGCTGACCAAAAATAACCGCCTGCAAAATAAAAATCGCCATCAACACCAAAATCATGCCAAGCACAACGCCTGTAATGATTTTTTGCACCGCGTTGCGACTGTGCTTTAAGACGATGGCCACCTGGTCAACGCGCTCGTCGAAAACGTAGGTGATGTTGTTAATCAAAAGTCCCCTCATAGCAACAAGGCGCCAACGGCGTGAAAGAGAATTTGCCAAACGATCACGACGGGGAGGATCAAATAAGCGGCGAAGAAAATGATGGCTATCAGCGCGTAGACCACGAGCACCAACAGGCGACCGATAATCTGAATCGCCCGAATGAAAAAGCTGATCAAACGACCCCAAAAATCACGGGTGCCATACATTGGCACGAACAAATTTTTAGCCCAAACGGCGATGGCCAGAGTGCGACGTTCTTCAGCGACCGCTAGGGAACAGGCCTTGGCAACGCGCCAAAGGCCTCGGCTGTACCACCACAACGGAAAAAAGGCGAGTCCCCAAACGAGGTCGATCAAAAAATAGCGAGCGCTGAGCACGAGCGCGTTTTGGCTCATAACGGCATCATTCTACCACAGATCATTTGGTTGTGGCATACTGTTTATGGGTCTGTTGTCTTATATATGAATGAACAGCTATCGATAGCAGAAGAAGCCTTGGCCCAAGAAAAACGACGAGTTCAAGACGCCATGAAGGAAGCGGCGCTGATTCCTTGCGTGCGGGAAGCGTTGGAGCGAGCCGAAGCTCTTGATCCTGACGACTTAAGTCAAGCCGTTGCTGCAGACAAAGCCACTTCATCCAGCTCATGGTCCGCGCGAGACTATGTGGCGCAACGTTTGGCTACGATTCGCGGCCTGCAACAAGTAATAGACAGCAAAAAAATGCTTGGCAAAGCTACCGCCGAGTTTGAGACAAGCTTGCGCGCTGAATCTGACCGCCTGGCGCGATTTCTTTTGCGTAAAAATGAATGGCCGGAACCGGACAAGGAACAGTTGCCGTCTAAATAGTTCGACGCAACTCAAACATCAACCGTAAATAAAAACCGATATTTTGCAATGTGGCTAAACGCTGAGCCAGCGGTTCTTCTATTAAAAATAGATGGCGAAGGTAAGCTTTAGCCGTCCCCGGGGGACGGCTAAATGGATCAAGCGGACTCATGTCAAAGGCGTATTTTTCGTTGGAAATATGGATTTGGTCGTAAAGCATCTCGGCGACTTCAACGTCGGTCGCGCCTGATTGGGCGGCTTTCAGCGCTTTGGGGACGCAGATCGACGGATCGTCTTTCCATACGAAAATCGTGCCGTGCCGCGCGTTGCGGGTCGGCAGGACGCAGTCAAACATATCCACGCCAATGGAGACGTAATAAACAATCTCTTCAGGAAACCCGCCGCCCATGAAGTAACGCGGCTTGTCTTTAGGCAAAAGCGAGGCAGTATATTTGGCAACGCGATAAGCATCTTCCCTGCTCTCACCAACCGACAAACCACCAATGGCATAGCCGTCGAAACCGATTTTGACCAACTCCTCGACAGAGCGTTGACGCAAATCTTCGTGCGTGCCGCCTTGGATAATGGCGAATAATTTAGAACTTCCACTCGACTTCAGTCGGCCAAATTCATCCTTCGACCGCTTGGCCCATCGCAGTGATCGTTCCATCGCTTCTTCGTAGCGCTCGCGCGATGAATCCCCCGCGGCCACGTCGTCAAACTGCATGGCGATGTCAGATCCAATCGCCGCTTGCATTCGCATAGACAACTCCGGCGTCAAAAAATGTTTGTCGCCATTGATCACTGACTTAAACTCCACGCCATCCTCGGTTGTCTTGTTTGGCAAAGAAAAAACTTGATAACCGCCCGAGTCGGTCAACAACGTTCGATCCCAGCCGCTCAGTTGATGAAATCCTCCCAGTTTTTTGAGCGCTTCCAAACCCGGACGCAACAACAAGTGATAAGTGTTAGACAAAATAATCTCCGCTCCAAGCTGACGCAAATCGTCATTAGAAAGCGTTTTAACCGCCCCTTTGGTGGCAATCGGCATAAAAAACGGGGTTTGAATAACACCATACGCCGTGGTCAACTGACCGCGACGAGCCAAACCGTTTTTTGCTGTGATTATAAACATAAACGCGGGGCAATTAGCCCCGCTTATATATCCCAATTATCGATTAACTGCAACCGACGCACCGCCGGTCGATGTGTACGCCACCCGATCCACCGGCACCATCCCAAGCATTCGCAGATTGGCGGTGACGCGGTCTACCGACTCTTTGGCCGCCACTTGATATTCTAATTGTTCGTTCTCCACGGACAAGACGTCAATCCGTTTCTCTAAGTCTTTCATTTGATACCCCCGAGTCGAAGCGCGATTGACTTCGGCAACATAAGCGACCGCGATCACCATCACCAAGCTAAAAATGAGGACATTTAGCACCGGCAAGGTTGGTTTGAATTTCGTTTTGAATTTCATATCCTCCTACCCGTTCGGCCACGCGCAACTTGGCGCTGCGGCTGCGTGGATTATTTTTTACTTCTTGTTCCGTGGCGATGATCGGACGTTTGGTCAGCATCAAGAGCTCCTTGCCGGCGTGAGCTTTAATGAACTGTTTAACCGGTCGATCCTCAAGTGAGTGGAACGATATGACCGCAAGTCGTCCGCCAGCGATGAGCACGTCGAGCGTCTGCGGCAGTGTGACGTTGAGCTCGTGGAGCTCGTCGTTGACCGCGATACGCAACGCTTGAAAAACGCGGGTGGCTGGATGAATGGGACCGCTACGCTTGCCAATGATGTCGACCAACTGATCCGTGGTCACAATTCGCGTTTTCTGGCGCGCCTCGACGATCCGCTCGGCGATCTTGTGGGCATGTCGTTCCTCTCCAAGCTTTCTAAAAATACTTCCTAACTCTCCAACGCTCCAGGTGTTGACGATCTCCTCCGCCGTCAACGCTTGTTGCAGGTCGTATCTCATGTCCAATGGTCCAGCGTTCTGGAAAGAAAACCCGCGGGTTGGATCTTCGATATGGACCGAGCTGAAGCCAAGGTCCAATAAGATGCCGTCAACCTGATTAAATCCACGATCATAGGCGCATTTTTTCAAGGTGGCGTAACTATCGTTGACGTACTCGACGCGGTCGCCAAATCTTGAAAGATTCTGCCTGGCTTTAGCCAGGTTGGCGGCGTCACGATCAAAAGCGAGCAGGCGTCCGTTCGGCGAAGTCGCTTCCAGAATCAAAGCGGCGTGTCCGCCAAGCCCAACTGTGCCGTCAATAAAATTCTGGTTGGGTTTAGGATCCAACCAGCGCAAAACTTCGTTTGCTAACACCGGGATGTGGATCATAATCCAAGCTCGCCAAGTTGTTCAGCAATTCCCGCCGCCTCGCCTTCGGTTGTGGTCTTATAAATCTCCCACTTGGCCTTGTCCCAAAGTTCAAGGCGGTTGTAGAGACCAGCGACCACGATCTGGCGATCCATACCGGCATATATTCGGAGATACTCGGGGATGACGATCCGTCCCTGTTTGTCAAGGCTCACGTCCATGGCGCCCGCAAGCATGAGTCGGGCGAAGGCGCGTGAGTTGGCTCGCCCCAGGGGCAAACCGGCCAAGCGTTCAGCTAGTTTTCCCCACTCCTCCAGGGGAAACAGGAATAGCGAACCGTCAAGACCCCGAGTAATCACCGCTCCCTTTGACAAGTCAGCCCGAAACTTGATTGGCACTGCCAATCGGCCTTTGTCGTCAATGGAGTGGTTATATTCTCCTAAAAACACATGGACTCAGGGGTTAAGGTTTTCCGTTACGGGTACAAAAATAAGGATGAACCCGCTATAGGCTATCCCCACTTTGACCCACGTCGTTACCCGATAACCCCATTCTATACCACTTACTGACCATGTCAAACCACTTTGTGGATAACTCAAATCCGTCTCTAAGAGACGGATTTGAACCGTGCGCCGCACGCTTTAGCTGCCTTTTATATTTTCAACACTCCCCGCGCCCACTTGAGCGGATGAAAGTTTCCTTTGGCAAAAGTCGTTTGCGCGTAAATATCACCCGTCATCGGATCAACAAGAGCAGCGTAGCGGCCGAGCGTAACCAAGGTGTAACTCGTGCCGTAAAGATTCATCCGAACAGAGGTCAGCACCCTTATGGTGATTGGAAACACGTCATAGGTGGTGCTGGTGCTGTCACTATACGTGACAAAAATATCACCGTTTTTCGCGCCGACAACCGTACTGACTGTCGGAACTGGCATCGGAGTCGGCTCGAGTTCAGGTACGGAAATAGGCGTCGTGCAGGCTACTGGATATCCGCTATAACGTATAACCGCGCCGGAATCTTCCGCGATAGTGACCGTAGCCGTCGAACTCGCACAGTCATTCACAAAGGCAATGCCTTCCTGATTGCTACCAGAAACGTTGTAAGAAGCCAAAAGCGTCCCTTCCAACGAGCGTTCCTCGAGGAGGTTGAGTCCGTCATACAAGGCGTACAACCGCCCCGTGTCGCTATTGTACGTAAGACCGGCAATGTCGGTGTAGCCGGAAGTCATATGAATTTCCTGCGTGAAACGCTGGGAACCGCTCGCGGTCAAATCAGCACTGTACACGTAAACATCGCCGTCATACTGCCAGCCGACGTAAAACGAACCGTTGGCATAGGCAAGCGCTTCGGCGCCAGAGCAGTCGA
>JBBTSK010000072.1:0-385 GCA_038078795.1 Patescibacteria group bacterium | reverse complement strand
TTCAGAAAGCTTGTCGGCAAAACTCCACGACTTCCCCGTCAGTAGTCCTGTTGCTAAATCAAACTCCCAAGCCGAACTAGTGTTCTCATCCAACAAATAAACTTTGCTCGATTGCGCATCGGCAACAGCCACACCTTCTAGATCGAAGCCACTGCCCAAATCCCACGCGTTGGCGCTGCTGCCATCAAGATTCATTGTCACCACTTGGCCTTCGTCGCCAACAATAACAAATTGCTCGCGTCCACTATGCCATTCAATACCGCTTGGCTCAAACGCCGGTGTGAGAGGAGGAAGCGAAACGACAGAAATGTTAGTGCCAGTCTCTGAAGCTGGCCAAGAATTAGCCGCGGCGGCGGGAAGGATACTGGTAACCAGTAGGGCGCCA
>JBBTSK010000071.1:0-2139 GCA_038078795.1 Patescibacteria group bacterium | reverse complement strand
CGTGTCTTCGCTCCAGCCAGTGCCGTCGCCGTTATTCAAATACAGCGCCGAAGCGGCAAAACCTCCTCCGCCGGTGCGCGAATAAAGCAAATCAAGGAAGCCGTCGCCGTCCATGTCCGCCACTCGCACGCCCATGTCCTGGCCGACGGGGCCGGCAAAATCGAACGGGATAGCGTAAGCGGAATCTTCCGTCCAAGTATAATCGCCGTTGTTAATATAGACCGCGTGATCGCCGCCGTAACGGGCCTTGACAACGTCCGGTAAGTTATCGCCGTTGACGTCAAACAGATAGACGCCGAGACTGCCGTTCCCGGTACCGGCGATGGTCACAGGCAAGCCGGCAAAACTTGCGTCCTCGCTCCACGAACGATCCGCGGTTGAATAATCGAAAGTGGTCGCGGGCTTGGTGAGCGACGCGGCATCCTCGTCAAACGCCGTCTCCGTTATGCTTTGCAGAAGCGAACGCATGCCATTGTCGCCGGTCGTATAAACAAGTTCGTAACTACGCCTGGCCTGGCCGTTAACCTCTACGTCGATACCGCTAAGGCGGTAGGCCGTCTCGACAGAAAAACCGGCGGCGAACGATTCGGCAACATCGGCGCGCGTTTCAAGCGAAAAACCGACATCGAAAATTCCTGCCGCTGATCCATTGCCTGTGTAGTTGATAGCTAAGGGATAAATCTGATTGCCGTTTTTTTGATAGCTGTAGGTGACGACGTTATCATTGCCGTCGCGCACTTCGGAGAGCATCCAGCGAAAGACGCGTGTGGTGTCGGAAGGATCTGAAAGACGGTCGTCATCGAAAGCGCCAAAGACGTAAGTCATTCCGTGCTTGTCGGTAACGGTCCATGTTTCATCGGTGCCGTAACTGTAAGTCAAAAAACTTCCATCATCGATTTTCGCCCCGTACGCGCCATGCGTTGTGTCGGTCAAACTGACGTCTTCCAGTTCACCGGAGAGCGAAGACGAAAATGTCGTCGACGTATAAAGATCGTCAACGCCATAGCGGTTGACGCGTTCGATGGACGGAACGGAAAGCGACCAGCCATAACCAACAATGCTTGAGACGTCGCTGTTGGCGCTGTTGTAGTTGAGCGACAAGCTTGGTTGCAGACCGTTCCTCCCGGGCGCCAGGGTGAAGGGGTAGGAATAAACAAACGAACCTGTACGAAGATCAGGTTCAAGAGTCACCGCTTGCTCTGTTACAAAGGAGGAACTATCGCGATCCAAGGCGGTGGCAAAAGCGTCCTGTACGCTCACTAACAACGAAAAAATCCCAAGACCGATGACTACCATACCTCGCGCCACAAAGAAGCGTTGCATAAGGTTTAATTCAAATCCATTTATACCATACCCCAAGGATTCATCGCCTATAATCTAGTTATCCACATGGTACTGTAGACGAAAAGTTGACACAAAAAATCATCTAAAGTACCCTTAAAAATGGCAAAAGTATGATATCAATAGAATCGGAGTTGCTCAAACTCGGACTATCTGAAAAGGAAGCCACGATCTACTTGGCCCTTCTTTCCCAAGGCCCAAGTTCTGTTCGCAAACTCTCGAGTATTTCCGGCATCAATCGTGGAACCACCTATGATTGCCTGCGCGCCCTCAAAGAGCACGGCCTAGTCTCATTTTTCCATGAAACCAGCAAACAGCTCTTTGTGGCCGAAGACCCAACTCGCCTGCAAGAGTTGATTGTAGCTCAACGCTCTGCTTTGGATCGTTCGCAAGCATCGCTGTCGGAAATAATCCCGGAGTTGCGCGCTCTGCATGATCGCGGCGGCGACAAGCCGGTCAGTCGCTATTACCAAGGGCCGCAAGGCGTGCGCACCATTTTGCTCGACGTCTTGGAAACCATGACTGAAAAGGAAGACAAAACGTATTATGTTTATTCATCTGCCTCGGTGCGCGAAGCCGGCCTTTACGACAACTTCAAAAACTACACCGAGGCGCGCATTGCCAAAGGGATCGCCGTCAAAACGATTTCCCTGGGGCCGGGCGGCGGCACGGCCGGGCTTGATGAACGCAAGTGGCTCTCGGCCACTGAAGGCACGCCAACCTACATTCTAATCTACGGCGGCAAGTGCGCTTTCATTTCGCTTGGTGTTGGCGCGGTGCTCTTCGGAGTAGTTATCG
>JBBTSK010000070.1:0-2227 GCA_038078795.1 Patescibacteria group bacterium | reverse complement strand
CATCAGCCGCGCCGAATGCCTAGTCTGCCGTGACGACCAAAAACCATAGATGGAAATCCCCGGCCGCACCATGGTGCCGTGTGAATGAGGATAAAGAATGGTCGCCGCCGAGCTTGCCGTGTGATAGTAAGTTGGCGCAAAACCACCAGCCTGAATCATGGCGCAGACTTCCCAAAAGATGTCGAGCTGAAAATCGGTGTAAGCCGAAGTCTCCGCCTCTTCGACGTCGGCGAAATGCGAGGAAACGCCGACCAACTCAATATTTTTACAGCTGCGGATGATTTCCAGCATCCCCGGGACTTCTTGCTTCCAAATCCCCTGCCGCAATGTTCCAGTTTCAACTTTGAGGTGAATTTTAGCAACCCTTGTTTGCTTCCCGGCCGCCTCGTTAAGCAAGCGAATCGTGTCGGCGTCATAAACTGTTTGATGGGCGCGCAGATCAATGACGTCTTTTAACCGATCATGCAACGTATAACCGATGATGACGATCGTTGCCTCATTGCTTAGTTGCCGCACAACTTTGGCCTCCTCCACGCTGTCAACGCAAAAAATAGCGACGCCATCCTCAAGCAGAAGCGGCACAACTTGCGGCAAGCCGTGCCCATAAGCGTTAGCTTTGACCACGCCGCTAAACTGCGTCTCCGGCGCCAATAAAGAACGAAGCGCCGCGATATTTCCTCGAAGCGCTTGCTTATTTATTTCCACCCATGTTCGTGCGCCTTGCATAAAGTCTTTATCATCCAATGAATTCACGTCCACCCATAAACGGACGCAGGATTTCAGGGATAGTAATTTTACCGTCGGCGCGTTGGTAATTTTCCATGATGGCAACGATGGTGCGTTCGGCGATAACCGTAGCGTCGTTCATGTGCGCGAGAGCACTTCCCTTCTCGCCTTTCACTTTAGTGTTCAAACGGCGCGCCTGATAATCAGTCATGTAGTCCGCCGAGTGTGTCTCGCGGTATTTATTTTGACCAGGCATCCAAGTCTCAAGATCGAGGTGGCGCGCGTCGGGATCGCCCTGATCGCCGGTGCAGCACATAACTATTTGATACGGCAAGCCGAGCTCTTGCATCAAGTGCTCTTGAATAGCAACGAGAAAATTTTGCTCGTCAATCCCCTGCTCCGCCGTGCTGAACGACTCCATCTCCAGCTTGTTGAATTGATGGACGCGGATCAATCCTTTGGTGTCTTTGCCGTAAGAGCCAGCCTCGCGACGAAAGGCCGCGGTAAAAGCGGCGTAGCGAATCGGCAAGTCTGTCTCTTTAACTGTCTCGTCCATGTGTAATGGCCCCAAAGTGTGTTCAGCGCTGCCGATCAAATACAAATCATCAACTTCTACGTGATAACGCTCATCACGCGGCTCAAGACGAGCCATGCGTTGCATGACTTCTGAACGCATCATCAGTGGCGGCGAAACAAGGGTAAATGGTTTTGACGAAACATTTAGATTCTTTATCTCGATCAAATGTTTAAGCGCGCCTTCGTTGGTCAAAAAATTAACCGCAAAGTTGATGACCGCCATTTCCAGCAACACCAAATCACCTTTCATGTAAGCAAAACGCGCGCCGACAACTTGCGCCGCCTTTTCTATATCAATGAACCCAAGCGCCTCGCCCAAAACAACGTGATCCTTAGGCGCAAAATCAAATTGAGGCTTATCCCCTACTTGACGCAAGACGACGTTGGCAGATTCATCCGCGCCGATTGGCGTGTCGTCTGACGGGATGTTCGGTAATTTCAACAGCATTGGCGCCAGCTCCGCGTCAATTACCGACAGCTCTTTCTCCGCTTCCGCCGCCGATTGCTTCAATGCCCTGCCATGTTCGACGTCTTTGGTCTCCGCCGCGGCTTTGCGCGCGCGATTAATCTCATCGATCTGTCCAGCTAGCTCGCGCTTCTTGACATCAAGCGCCAAAATCGCGTCAACATCAATCGTGACGTTCTTGTTTTTACAAGCCGCTTTGACCAACTCGGGATTCTCGCGCAACAATTTTGGATCGATCATATTTTATGCGGACGGACGTCCCGGCCTATTACCAGCAATCTTATTAACGATAGACGATTTATACAACTCCGGATGATGCGCGGCAATGTCAACGAGCTGAATTGACTTATCATGAACCGAAATCCAGCGCGTCAAATCTGCTTTCAATTCCGTTTGATCATAACCAAGCGCGATGATGTCTGGATCGATCTCTTCGACAATGCGATAACTGCCAAGCTG
>JBBTSK010000069.1:0-2908 GCA_038078795.1 Patescibacteria group bacterium | reverse complement strand
GGCTAAGGGAGCCAACGTGATGAAGTCTACTGACTGCAATCGTACTTATAACACACAAGCCTTTGTCGAGACTAGCGGCAAGACGGTCAACGTGGTCCGCGTTGACTGGTATAACCCCAGCATTGTTTGGCTAGGCACGGCTTCCGGCGACGTGGTCAAAAGCGTTGACACGGGAAAAACATGGTCAACGGTCGCGCGGGCTAAGGACGACATCGTTGACATTCAAGTCGACAACGCCGACTCGCGAATTATTTTGGCGATTACCGCTCGCAGGGGAATGTGGCGGACGACAGACGGCGGAACCACTTGGAGCAACATGGACGAAGCTTTCAAATCGTTTCGCGACATTGGCGTTGAGTACGCGCTCTCGCAAACCAAAGATGGAAGTTTGATCTACCTCGTCAGCGATTACGGGATTTTGCGCTCGGCCGATCATGGGGCGACGTGGGAGGCGCTTACCTTGCTGACCAAGCCTGGCAGTGTGCGCATTTATGCCATGGCGGTCAATCCCGTCGACGCCAACAGCATCTACTACGGCACGGCGACAACATTGTACTCAACGACTGACGGCGGGGTTAATTGGGCGACGCGTCAATTGCCAACGTCGCGCGCTACCTCGGTTTTGGTTGTTGATCCCAACGACACTTCGGTGTTGTATCTTGGGGCGGCAACGGTTGAAAAATAGAATCAAATAGGATAAGCTATCTCCGCTATGGCTACGACATATGTTGCGAGTAAAAAACCGGAATTTGACGCGACGATTGATCATTTGCGCCAAGAGCTTTCCGCTTTGCGCACCGGCCGCGCCAATGCCGCTATTTTGGACAGTGTCAAAGTCGAGGCTTATGGAGCGATGATGGATTTGAAAGGCGTCGGTTCGATTTCAGTTCCGGACGCCAAAACGATCGTCATTGACCCATGGGACAAAGGATTACTGCACGCTATCGAACAAGCCATCCAAAAATCCGACGTGGGCATCAATCCGGTCAACGACGGCAAAATCATCCGTTTGACCATGCCGCAGATGACCGAAGAGAGTCGCAAGCAGTTGGTCAAAATAATGAAAGAAAAAGTGGAAGAAGCGCGAGTGGCCATGCGCCAAGTGCGGGAAAAAGTGCGCGAGGAAATTTTGAAGCAGGAGAAAGAAAAAATGATCGCCGAAGATGAGCGTTTCAAATTGCAGGATGACTTGGATAAGTTTGTTAAAGAGATGGGATCGGAAATCGATGCGGTGGTGGATAAAAAAACAGCAGAGATCATGACGGTTTGATATGACGGAAAATCTAATGGAAAAAATCGTGCAACTGTGCAAAGCCCGGGGGTTTGTCTTCCCGGGTTCGGACATTTACGGCGGCTTGGCCAATTCTTGGGATTATGGACCGCTCGGGGTTGAGTTAAAAAATAACATTAAACAAGCTTGGTGGAAGCGATTTGTGCAACGTCGTCTGGACATGGTTGGCGTCGACGCGGCAATTCTCATGAATCCAAAAGTATGGGAGGCATCAGGACACATTAGTTCGTTTGCTGATCCGTTGGTTGATTGCAAAGCCTGCAAGCAGCGCTTTCGCGGAGACAAATTATTGGAAGATAAACTTGGTGTTGATGCCGTCGCAGGGATCAAACTCGAGCATGTTCAGCCGACGATGATCAAAGAAAAAATTGCTTGTCCGTCGTGTGGCAAAGTCGATTGGACCGAAGCCAAACGGTTTAATTTGATGTTCAAAACGCAACAAGGAGTTGTCGACGGCGAAGGGACGACGATTTATTTGCGTCCAGAAACAGCGCAAGGCATTTTCACCAACTTCAAAAATGTTATGCTGACCGAGCGGATGCGTTTGCCGTTCGGCATTGCCCAAATTGGTAAGTCATTCCGTAACGAAATTACCCCAGGAAATTTTATTTTTCGTACGCGCGAATTTGAACAAATGGAGATCGAATATTTTTTTGACCCCGAGCGCAGTGAGTGGAAAACATTGTTTGACGATTGGAAAAAAGAATCGTGGAGTTTCATGACTGAGACGCTAGGTATCAAAGCAGAGAATTTGCGCTTCCGCGACCACACTGCCGACGAACTCTCGCACTACTCAAAAGGGACGACAGACATCGAATACAACTTTCCGTGGGGTTGGGGCGAGCTCTGCGCCGCCGCGGCTTATCGCACGGACTTCGATTTGACTCAACATGCCAAATTCAGCGGCGAGGATTTGCGTTACACTGATCCTGACGATGCCGCGCGTAAGTTCACTCCGCATGTTATTGAGCCGTCGTTCGGCGTTGATCGTGTCGCTTTGGCTGTGTTACTCGACTCCTATAATGAAGAAGCACTTCCTGAAGACGAAGTCCGAACAGTTTTACGACTGAACAAGTTGACCGCGCCAGTTAAAGTGGCCATTTTGCCGCTATCAAAAAAAGAAGAATTGATGCCGTTCACTAATCAGATTGCCGGCTTGCTCAGCGAACATTGGCGGATCGATGTCCACGCTTCGCAATCGATCGGCAAGCGTTATCGTCGGCAAGACGAAATCGGCACGCCATATTGCGTGACCGTGGATTTTGATTCGCTCAACGACAACGCTGTGACCGTGCGTGATCGCGACACGATGAAACAGGAGCGCGTTGCTGTCGCCAAACTTTTGGAATATCTTGAAGATAAATTGTCGTGACTATGGAAAGAGCGCTAGAAGACATCGGGCAGACGGCGGAAAGGGTCTTTAACAAAGAGGCCAAGGAAACCCGCCACAAAGAAGTACCCGACCCAGCGCGTTTGGACGGCTTTGCAGGTTCTTGCGCGCCCAAAGGGTGGTCGCGGCGCGAGTTGGTGTTGCTGGTTGGATTTTTTGTGGGGGCTCCGGGTGTCTTAGTCACGGAGCGCGACACCGCGGCCGCGGAGGCGGAGCAAGAAGGCGTG
>JBBTSK010000068.1:0-1925 GCA_038078795.1 Patescibacteria group bacterium | reverse complement strand
TCCTCTTCGAGAGCGGTTCCAATGTTGTCGTTGGGGTCGCCGCCGATTTTGGCAGTAACTTTGAAGGTCTTACTGTTGCCATCAAGAACGGTGTAAGCCTCGTCCAGCTCGAACAACACCAAGTCGTTGCCGATGGATTCACCATCGCCAAGTTTGGTAGTGCTCTGCCAGAGTTCGAATTCGCTGTGATCGGTAGCCTTGTCAATATTCAAGGTGATCGATCCGATCACGGCGTCTTCATTGTCGGCGTCAATAGTGAAGCGAGCGATTTCCGCGCCTTCTTGACCGATGGTGACATCGGAAAGAGAACCGGTTTCGTCGATTATCACTTCTCCAACTTCAGCGGCCGAGGTCACGGTGTTCTCCGAGCTTTCAACAGGGAAGTCGCCATCCACGCTCGCGGCGGTGGAAGTGACGGCATCCGCGCTGGCAACAGAGAAACTCACGCCAGCAGTACCAAAGGCACTGTCAGCCACATCAGCAGTTAACCAGACTGTTTCGGACTCACCAGCTTCGACAGTGATATCAAGGCTGGAGAAAGTCACGTCGCGAGTGGTTGAGTTGATGGTTTTGCCGTTGGTCAAACGAGCGCCGTTCCAGTACACATAGATGTTGCCCAAGACGGTGGTAGCGGCAACACCAGTGAAGCTGAAGGTCATGCCAGAGACATCAACGTCGGCAGAACCGGCGTCAAGATCGATAGCCATCAATTTCGCGTTGGTGGTAGAACGAGGAATTGTTTGGCCTTCTGGGCTGTCGTTAGACAAACTGACTTCCAAGTCTCCGGAAGCCGCGGAAGAGGTGGTAGCTTGCTGGGAAGAATCCGAGATGGAAGGAACTTCGCTAGTAATGCTATCACCAGTCGTGTAGTCGGCCAGAGCTACGGAAGATTCAGAGATTTGGAATGTACTGATCAAACCGTTGGCGCTTTGGCCAGCCGATGTGACGACATCCTTTTCGCCATCCCAGATGAGATAAACCGTGGAGCCGTCAATGACTTGCATGCCATCAACAAGTTCCGCGGTCATCATGGAAGTCCCTTCACTGTAATCAGTGAAGAAAACATCCGGGACGTCGATGATCCACTGGTTCCAGTTGTCGCCGTAGAGATCCACAGCGACCTCTTCGGTTTCCACCCAACGGATTTCTCCGCCGCGGGTCACCACGTAGGTCTTGGGATCAGTGTCAACTTTGATCATCCAGGTACCTGGACGAACAACGATGTTGCCAGCGAGCGGGTAGCTGGCGAGCTGTGTGTCGCTCACCGTCTGCACGTCGCTGAAGTCACTGTACCAGGTAAAGAAGGACTTTTCGTTAGGGAATGTCCAGCGTTCGTCATCGTAAAAGTAATAAACAGTCGAAAGGCTGCCTTTGATAAGGTCGCCATTCGAAAGCGATGTTTCAGCGCTGGCGGAGAGCGGAGCGATCAGAGCGGAGGCGCTGACGGACCACAAAATGGTGGCCACGGCGACTGCGATCGTAAATGCTCGTTTCCCGAGAGTCATTGCGTTCTGCATAAGGAAGTGTTCCTTTTCTTTTTAAGTGTAGAGCGATGTAAGCGGCCTTGCGGCCTCGACTTTTCAGCTTACTCGCGGAATAAACATAGCCATGTGTCGAGAAATCGACACGCGTCAGACGACAAAATCGCCTGGCGCGTAACGACCTACTCCTCAATGGGCGAGACATTCACTGACCAGTCACGTTGGGCAACGACCGACAACTCCAAATCGATCACTTGCTGTTGGACTTCGGCAATCGTGCCTTTGATTTCGCCGACCGTGTCATAAGCTGAACGATAACCACCGGCAGCCAAAACGTTCATGGCGTCGTGAATTTGTGTGTTGAAATGTTGCAGGCGCGAAGTCATGAAGCGGAGGTCCACTCCAGCCGGCAAAACAGCCACGCCGTTATTGACCGCTTGTTGG
>JBBTSK010000067.1:0-4237 GCA_038078795.1 Patescibacteria group bacterium | reverse complement strand
AACATCCGCCCTTCTGAAGTGCGGGCTGAAGAATACGGTCAGGAGTCAATTATTTATGCCATCCTCGGACAAGGCGGGCCAGACATTATTGAAGAAGTGACGGCCGGCAGCACGCCTTTGGTGCCAGAGCCAACGTCTTATCGTGGAGCTGTTGCTCTTTCTTCGCCGCTAGCTAAAGAACCGGGAATCGAAATTTTAACCGGCGACGACGGCATGAGCGGCGCCTTAGCCGCCGGCAGAACCAACGAAACCGACACCGTCGTGGCCAAGCGCGACAGCACCGAAACCTACCTCGTGGCTGAAGGCGACACTATTGGCACGATTGCCGAGCGCTTTGACTTGTCCATCACCACCGTACTCTGGGCCAACGACTTGTCGGTGCGCAGTACCATCCGCCCTGGCGACAGTCTGACCATTTTGCCGGTTGATGGGGTGATGCACACAGTCAAAAACGGAGAGACCTTGTCCAAAATCGCCAAACTTTACGGCGCCGACCCGGACGAAATTCAATCGTCCAACAACATGAAGAGCGCCAACAGTCTTTCGATTGGACAAACATTGCTGGTGCCTGGCGGCGAACGCCAGGCTACGATCCCAACGCGCCGCGTGGCCTCGGTCAGCAGTCTGTTTACTCCAGGTCAAACCAAGCCATCAGGCTCCTCGGAACGCAACACGCTGGGGATGATTTGGCCAACCGACCTGCGCAAAATCAACACCTACTTCGGGCAATACTATATCTACGGTCGCCACTGGGGCCTGGACATCGACTGCAACAACGCCAACACCAACTATGCCGCGCTCGACGGCATCGTCACTCGCTCCGGTTGGTCTGGGGCCTTCGGCAACCTTGTGGAAATTGATCACGGTAACGGCATCGTCACTCTCTACGGCCACAACGCTAAATTATATGTCAAGAGCGGGCAAGCGGTCAGCCAAGGCGATCCGATTGCTTTGTGCGGCACCACCGGAAGATCGACCGGTACCCATTTGCACTTTGAAGTGCGGGTCAACGGCAGTGCTGTCAATCCGCTCGACTACATCAAGTAAGACCTTGTCCTTCTTGTTTAGGACGATACTGCAGAGCTTCAGCCAAGTGAGCCACGGAGATAGGCGCTTCGTGAGCCAGATCAGCAATAGTCCGGGCGACTTTGAGGACTCGGGTAAAAGCCCGAGCCGAAAGATGCAGACGTTCCATTGCGCTACGCATAAAACTCACGCCGTCGGAATTGAGAGCGCAAAATTGTTTGAGCATTGGCCCGGTCATCTGACGATTTTGGAAACGTCCGAAGGGAGCTAGGCGTTCACGCTGGATCTCTCGCGCCGACTCCACTCGCTCACGAACGAGACGCGAAGTCTCGCCTTGTTCATCGCCGTTCAGTTTTTCAAAAGCAACTTTTGGCACGTCGACGACCAAATCAATGCGATCAAGAAGCGGGCCGGAAATTTTTTTACGATAAGTCAACAGTTGATTAGCGGTGCAGATGCATCTTTGCAAAGGGTCAGAAGCAAAACCGCAAGGACAAGGATTCATAGCCGCCACTAACATGAACTCGGCGGGAAACTGCAGGGTGCCGGCGGCTCGTGAGACAGTAATGACGCCGTCTTCCAACGGCTGACGCAGAGCTTCCAAGACAGAACGGTTGAACTCGGGAAACTCATCAAGAAACAACACTCCGCGATGAGCCAACGATACTTCTCCTGGCCGCGGATTGGTTCCGCCGCCAACCAAAGCCACACTCGAAGTAGTGTGATGAGGCGAGCGGAATGGACGATCGGTCATGAGTCTCGTCCCAAAAGGAAGCAGGCCGGCCACTGAGTGAATTTTAGTGATCTCCAAAGCGTCATCAGTGGTAAGACGCGGCATGATGGTTGGCAAAGTGCGCGCTAACAGCGTTTTGCCCGTGCCCGGCGGACCGTAGAGCAAAATGTTATGACTGCCGGCGGCGGCAATCTCCAGCGCCCGTTTGACCGACTCTTGCCCTTTGACGTGCGTCAGGTCGTAATGCGGATCAATGACTTCAGCGATTTCAATCTTCTGTTCCGTGGCAGGAATAATGGATTCTTCTTGACGCAAGTGACGGACGATTTGTTTAAGCGAAGTGACCGGATAAATCTTCAGGCCGCCAATCATTGATGCTTCGGCGACGTTGTCGCGAGGGACAAAAAGTTCTTTGATCCCCGCGGCTTTGGCGGCCAAGGCGATCAACAAAACACAGCTAATGGGACGAACCGCTCCATCGAGCGCCAACTCACCAACAACGATGCCGTGAAAATCCGTCATCGGACACTCACCTGCCGCGCCAAGAACCGCCAAGGCAATCGGCAGGTCATATCCTGTGCCTTGCTTTTTTAAATCCGCTGGCGCCAAGTTGACGGAAAGATGCCCGCGAGGAAATTCCAACTTGGAAAACTTCAGTGCCGCTTGCACACGCTCACGCGCCTCTTTGACTGCGGCGTCGCCTAAGCCGACAATGATAAAACTGCGCAGCCCTGACGCCCGCGCCGCTTCGACCTCAACAATGTGCGCGTCTAATCCTACAACCGCCGCGGATAATACTTTGGTGGACATATAATCTTTTTACAACTTGATATAACAAATTGTGATATCAAGTTTTGTGGTTCTTAAAACCAATTTCCTCCTTCGGCGCTTCACTTTCCGTCAACAAACCGCGGATCGCATCAAAAACAATCTTAAAGTTTTCATCGTACTGCTTTTCCAGCATCTCAACCTTTCGTCGAAGATAGTCATTTTCAGCCAACATTTCTCGAAGCCTACTAAACGTTCTGATAATTTGAATGTTAACCAAAATTGCTCGCTCACTGTTAAGAACGCTCGAAAGCATCGCCACGCCGTATTCGGTAAATACTTGAGGTAAATAGCGGACACCACCACGCCCAACGTTTGAGGTCACAATTTGTGACCTCAAAGATGCCGCCTCTTCAGCAGTAAGCTTAAACATAAAATCTTCAGGAAATCTGACGGAATTTCTATAAACTGCCTGATTCAACGCCTTCGTAGAAACCTCGTAAAGTCCGGCTAAGTCACGATCTATCATCACCTTCCGCCCACGAATAACATAAATCTTGTTTTCGATCCGTTCCATCGGAATTAAGACATTTTGAATAGACTTGTATTTGAATCGTCATCTTGAAGTCACAAATTGTGACTTCAAGTCTTGCGACTCTTATTAAAAATAAATCGCCGGCGCATCCTATGATGCAAACCGGCGGTATTTCTTTGTTCGAAATCACCACCCGCACTACTAAACCGCAGTGGAATACTCTTATTTAATCACGAAATGCTGATTTTGTCAAATTGCTGACCGACAAATCATCCGTCGATTGCCTTGGCCACTCGCGTCACTTGCCAGAGGGTCTCGAACAAATGCGATTGCATAACGAAAAAGTCTTGTGAGTGGATGATTAATCCAAAGTTTTCTTTCTGCGTCCCAATCAAAGCAACTTTGTCGTCGTACAGATACATCGTCATTGCAAAAATCATCTCCGCCGGAGCCAAATGCAATTCACGCAGTTCCTTTCGAGAAGCGTTCCACGTTTTTTCTATGTCCTTTTGTTCCGAACGGACCACCTGCAGCGTAATTCCTGCATCGATGCGTCGTTTGATGTAATCGTCCATGTACGTTTTTCCTGGCACTTCATACAGATCCCGCATCGACAAAATCCCTCGCAACTTTTTTTTCGATGCCGTTAACGTATCTTCGTAAACCGTTTTGATTCCCTCAATGCCCTCATAAAACTGTACGCTCGGACGAGACCGCGACTTGCCATAAAGTGCTTCAAGACTGGGGAGCACTAAGCGTGCTTGTCGCTCTTGTTCTTCTGCTTGCGCAAGAAGTTTGCGCGGCGGTTCAACAGCAAACATGCGGGTACGCTTTTCCGTCACAACACTCATAAGCCCTCGACGTACAAGACCTTCAAGCACTTCTACTACCGTCGGACGCTTGAGCCCCGCTCGTTTAGCGATCTCCTGCGCCGAAGCCGATCCGAGTTGCAACGCCACCAAATATACATCGGCCTTTTTGCCTTCGAGTCCAAAACGTCCAAGCGTTTGTTTCAGGTCTATACTTCGTCGGAACTTTCCGACGATGAAAGAATATCACTTTCCCTTTTAAGTAGCAATCTTCTCAGGCTCTAGTCCTTCACCGCGTCGGCTTCTGTTGACGTAAAAACATTTTTGAGGTATCGTGCTTGGTCGGACGACAAATACCAAAAGGAG
>JBBTSK010000066.1:0-1779 GCA_038078795.1 Patescibacteria group bacterium | reverse complement strand
TTTGCCCATAGGTACATTTGTGTTAATCAAACCACAGCGTAAACAATCCCAAATTCCAGAGCAAGCCAAACAGACTAAAAAGATGAACCAAGCCAACGAGGAGTCCAAGCGGCAAAGCAATCGGCGAGGCAATTATAAGCAGGATAATATCCGTCATAAGTCTTCATCATCTTATCACAACAAGCCGCCAGAATAACAAAAACCGCCGGACGGATCCGACAGTTTAAACCATTTCCAACTTTTTGCTCCGTTCAACCAATTCCCGCTGATCCTTGTTGGCCATCTTGGCCGCTTCTAGAAAAACCCTTTGCTTTTCTTCGTCAGAAGCATGCAATAAAAAATAGGACAACGGATCTATCTTGCCGTTCTCTGCTTTAACTTTTCTCCAAAAAAGACGGAATTTCATAAGATATTAAATACTACTTCTTTAGTATACCTATCGGGGAGGTACTCGTCCAACCCGGGGCCGCCAGGCAAAATCTTTATCACAGACTCAACCTCGTTGGTCAAATAATTCTTTCGTACCAATAAAATAGATACCTGGTCAGAAAAATCTTTCCGCACTTGTTCGACCGTTTGTCTGGCGCCGAAAAACTGATCTACAAATGCCTCTTTGGGAATGTTCCGCCCTTCGACTTTTTCCCGTGCCTGAGTAAATCGCCAAGCCACATCCGGCTGTTGATAAACATAGAAAATAAAAATCTGCCGACCGCGTTTCAAGGAACGCCTGATGTTCTCATCGGCTTTGTCGTAATGGGAAAACGTTCCGTCAAGAAGAACCGTTTGCTTGTTCTTTAATGTCCGCTCATACATTTCTCGATAAATGATGGAGACAGCGCCCTGAACCGACGACGAATTCTTTCCATTGTAACCAGGAATTTCCCCACGGATTTCGTCACTATCGATTCGAACTGGATGATGGCCGGGATTACGCGCGATCAGTGAAAGCAGGTTTTTTGAATATTCTGTTTTGCCTGCGACAGGAGAGCCAGCCATGAAAACCGTGATTGGTGCCTCGCTGGGTGGATAAACTGAGACATCTGTCAGACGACGAGAGATCTCAACTTTATGTTTTTTAGCAAAGGCGATCGCCTCTTCTTCTAAACTCATACCTGTACAGTATAGCAAAAACCGCCGAGCGAGCTCGAAGCTTCGTCCGTGCCTTCTGGCACGCTGTCTTCGGCGGGTTAGTTTAAATTATTCAAGGAAGATTGTATACTTTGGCGGTCACGAATACCCGTGACAGGCAACCAGCTCACATGAGGTCCCTGATGGGAGACAAAATCCAATCGATGCAACTGGGCGGTGGCGGAGCATCCGCGCCGTCTACGCCCGAACCGATGATCGCTCCCGGGATGCACCGCCCCGACTGGCCGACGCCGGACTACGCCCTGCCCAAGGGCAAGCGCCGTCCGAAGACGCTCAACGAACAGATCCGCGGTGTAGAATCCTACGCCGATGCCCTGATCATCAGCAACCAGCACGAGTCGGCCCAGTCCTTCGCCGCCGTCGTGCGCCTGCTCGAGAACTTCGCCGATGTCGGCGAACTGCCGCAAAGCCAGCTCATGGCCGCGCTCGATCTGCTGGAACAGGAACGGAGCCAGCCGGAACTCTGGGATGCGGCCTACGCCGTCGATGAAGCGCCGGTCCGCGGTGGAGATGATCTGCTCGACGACGTCCTCGGCGTCATGACGGTCATCGACAAACTTCGCAAGGCCATGGGCTAAACCATGACCTTTACCAATCACTGCCTCCACCTGATCGCTTTTTTGGCAGGCA
>JBBTSK010000065.1:0-2150 GCA_038078795.1 Patescibacteria group bacterium | reverse complement strand
CAATTTGGTCTTGCTATTAGCGTCAACTTCCGTAACCCACCAATCTTCGTAACTTTTGGTGGACGTCCCTTCCACGTTGGTCGAAGCGGTCACCCGGCCAAGCGCGTCGAAGGCGACGGTCGTATAAAGACTGGCGTCCGAAGTAGCGGCGGTGTAAGCAGCGCCGCTGTCTTCGTATGGAAGCGAAGTGCTTTCAACGCGGCCAAGTTCATCGTAAATGGTGTCGGTGACGTTGTAGGCACTGGCGCCTTCTTGGCGCTGTTGGATCATTCGACCGAAGCCGTCAAAGTAAGTATACGTCTCACGCGTCAGCGTCTCGTCAAAGTAATCCGTCTGATGAATCGATGCAGGCACCGACGTGTCGTCATACTCCCAAGCTGTTTTTTGTACGAGCGACGTTGGCGCGTCAGGATCAGGCTGCCACTCGGCGGTCGGGCGACCAAAGCCGTCATAATCGGTTTCAAAGATATTCCCATTCTGATCAGTTTTCTGTTTCACATTTCCAAACGAGTAATCGTATTCAAACGAAGTAGCATAACCAAGAGCATCAGTTTGCGTGGCTATATACATTTTGTCCGCATCCGGAGTGAAAGTCGTCGTCTGGCTCAAGGGATCAGTTTTGGTGGCAACGAAGCCATAACTGTCGTAAGTATACGTCGTGTCGAGGCTTGTAGAGCCGACAACCCAACGCGACTCGTCCGTCATGTTGCCTGTGGTCACATAGCCGAACGCCTCGTTGTCATAAAACCACCGGGTATGACGGTAACGATTACTCCAATAATCACGAACGATCTCCGCGGTGGGATAGCCGGAAGTCCCGCCACTCGTCCAGGCGGCATAAGTGTAACTCGTGATGACATTGTCGGATCCGTCAACGTCGGAAAAACTCCCCGCGTCGGTGCCGGTCACTTGCGCCCAATCCTTCTTCTCGCTCAGATTGCCCGAGGCGGCGTCAAAAGTGTACGTCGTCGCTTTATCGCGATGATCGCTGTCGGCGTCGTAGAGCAATTCCAGTGCCTGGTCTTGATAGACGAAATCACGGCCATCACCCAAATCGTCGTTGGTCCAACTGTGAATGACTGTTCGATACAACTGGGCGGCGCTGTCATACGATTCTTCCCGATACATCTTCCAAAGCTTGGAAACATCATCTGTTGATTCACCAAGACTGGCGTTGGCGTCATTCCCTTGATGGAAATACTGTATTGACTCATTGCCTGCTCCGTCCGTGGCGGTCACCGCGCCAAAACCAGCAAACTTACGATCATACTCGTCGGCGTAATAATAATCGCCGTCAGCGTAGTCATAGGAAGTCGTTGAAGTATTGCCAAGGCCATCATCGGTCATGACACTTGATACGACCCGCATCGGGAAAAAAAGCTCGCCGCCTTGATTGATCTCGCTCTCGTAAGCAATCTCCGTCGATCCACCCTGAAAATTGACAACGCCAATCAACGAATCGGCCTGCTCGCCATCGGCCAGCCAGAGCTGTTCAACCGGACTGCCGGAAATTTCACGAGAGTAAAGAATGTCGTCCAACCCATCGCCGTCAACGTCTAATTCACGAACACCGCGATCTGATCCTGTGGTGAACCACATCGGCACCGTCACGGTCGTGTCTTCACTCCAACCAGTGCCGTCACCGTTGTTCACGTAGACACTGTAATCGTGGACGCCAGTTCCGATAATATAGCGGGAATAAACCAAATCTGTCAGACCATCAGCGTTCATATCCATCAACCGCAAACCGAAATCCTGACCAACCGGCCCGAGAAACGTCCGCGGGACAGTGTAATTTGTATCTTCACTCCAGCCATCTCCGGTGTTGATATAAACGACAGTCTCGGTCGTCGATGTGTACCGACCATAAACAAGATCGGTGAGACCGTCGCCATTAACATCGCCAAAACGAACGCCGCGATCATTATTGCTTGAACCTGTAAAATACTGCGGGATGTTGAAAGCGCTGCTGCTCGTCCAGCCCGTGCCGTCGCCGTTATTTATATACACCTCCGTCGGAAAGGTGTCGCGCGCTTTGACTAAATCCTGCATCCCATCGCCGTCAATGTCGACAATGCGCACCCACAAATCACTGCCAGAGTAACTGAACGACAAGGGAATGGTAACCGAGGTGTCTTCGCTCCAGCCAG
>JBBTSK010000064.1:0-2083 GCA_038078795.1 Patescibacteria group bacterium | reverse complement strand
CGCGATATGCTGTTCCAAAATCT
Source organism: Patescibacteria group bacterium (assembly GCA_038078795.1). Classification (GTDB taxonomy): domain Bacteria; phylum Patescibacteriota; class Patescibacteriia; order UBA9934; family CAMTUG01; genus CAMTUG01. Next base: position 2,060 of record JBBTSK010000064.1, on the reverse strand, counting down.
GTGATCCAGCCGTAGCTTTTTTTCCTCGCATTAAAATATTGTCTTTGAGCGCCAAGGGAATCCCAGCCAGATCGCCAAGCTCCTCACCAGCGGTGCGCTGTTTATCGATCACCCGCGCTTGAGCAAAGGCCTCATCATTGAAGACTTCCAAAAAAGCGTGAACATCAGCGTCGTGCTTGTCGATCGAGGCAATACACGCCCCAACCAAATCAACAGCGGAAATTTCTTTGTCAGCCAGTTTCTTTTTGGCTTCGGTGATGGTCAGTTCATTTAGATTCACAATGTTCTCTCTTCAAAAATACCAGGCACGCTCAAGGCCGTGCCAACTTTTTTAGGAAAAGCTTCAAGACAACGCGCGACGATTTCCGGATCACACGACTCAATAATATCTTCCCGCCAAACGTTCACCGCATCCGTCACATAAGTTCTATTCGACACATTTGTCGTATCGACTTGTGAAAGCTTCCCAACATACTCCAAAATACTCCAAAGCTGGGGAGCGATCGTCGCTTTCTCCTCATCAGAAAAATCCAACCGCGCCAGGTTGGCTAAATGATCAATGTTAACAAGGTTTTGTGCCATAGATTACCGTCTGATCATAACCAAAAATTCCTTCTCCGTCAAAACGGAGACGCCGAGTTTTTTGGCTTTGTCGAACTTGGAGCCGGGGTTTTCACCGACGACCAGGTAGCTGGTTTTTTTGGACACGGACTCGGACGGATCGCCGCCAAGCGCACGGATCTTTTCCTTGGCTTCTTCGCGGCTGATCAAGGCCAACGTTCCGGTCAAGACAAATGACTTCCCCGACAGCGCGCCTTTGGCACGCGGCTCGACCGGCAAAATGCTGACGCCGTTGTTTCTGAATTGTTCAATCAATTCAAGATGGTGATCGTCGGCAAAATAATCGGCAATGCTTTGTCCGACAACCTCGCCGATTCCTTCAACGCCGACGAGCTCGTCAGCCGACGCCGCGATGATACAATCGAGCGTGCCAAATTCTTGCGCCAACAGCCGCGCAGTCTCGTCACCAACATGACGAATGCCAAGACCGACCAAAAACTTATCGAGGCTGATTTCTTTTTTCGACTGAATCTCGTCAACAAGTTTATTGGCGCTGACATTGGCAAAACGCTCCAACTCCAGCAGGTCTTCCGCCTTCAAAGTAAACAACTCCGGCGTTGATTGAACAATTTTGTTATCCATCAGCGCGGCGACTACGGCTGGACCGATGCCATCAATGCCAAAAGCCCGCGCGGCGTGCAACAAATTTTCTCGCTCCTGGGCAAAGCAACGCTTGTTGGTGCAGTAGACCGCGACTTCGTCTTCGCGCCTCTCGGTCAACGATCCACAGACCGGACACTTGGTCGGTGGATGAATCGCTCTGGCATTTTTTGGCCGCAAGTTTGGCAACACCTCTTTAATTTTGGGAATAATGTCGCCGGCTTTGTACAAAATGACTGTGTCGCCGATGTGCGCGTCAAGCCGCTTGATTTCGTCGGCGTTGTGGAGCGAGGCGTGTTTGACCGTGGTGCCGGCGATGCTGGTCGGACGCACCACCGCCACCGGCGTCAATGCCCGCGTGCGACCGACAAACCATTCCACGTCTTCAATCACCGTCGTCGCCTCCTCGGCCGCAAACTTCCAAGCCACAAGTCCACGCGGTGTTTTACCGACCACCCCAAGTTCTTGATAGGCCCGATTATAATTGACCCGAATCACCGTCCCATCAATCCAATAATTCAACTTGTCGCGTTGCTTTTGCATCTTCTGCCAGAAAATTTTGACTTCGTCGGTGGATGAAGCCAAGGCGGTTTTCGGCGTCACCGGAATCCCCATTTGACGCAACATCTCCCACTCCTCGGCATGGGTTTTTTGGCCAAGGTCAGTCACTAAATCCCAGGCGTAAAAGCTAAGCTTACGCGAAGCAGTGACGGCCGGATCAAGCTGGCGCACCGCTCCAGCGGCGGCATTGCGCGGATTGGCAAAGGTCGGCTGGCCGTCTTTTTTGAGGCGCTTATTCAACTTGGCAAATTCACTAATGGGAAAATAGACCTCGCCGC
>JBBTSK010000063.1:0-3082 GCA_038078795.1 Patescibacteria group bacterium | reverse complement strand
GGCATCGTTCCGAACGCCGAACAAGCCAAAGAAGCGCTGAAGCAATTGCGGACGCTGGGAGGAAAAATTGAATCGGAACACGAATAACTTCTTGTCTTTGCGAGGAGGCAACCCTGCCGACGAAGCAACCTCTTAAAGACTGCTTCGCTCCGCTCGCAGAGACAAAGCATGTATGAAAAGCCTGAACTTAAAAATGCACTTAGTGAAAAATCTGTTCGACAAAAAAATCGAACAGCTCCCTACTCGTGACGGCTATGGCCACGGCTTAGTTGAGGCCGGCAAAGCAAACAAAAACGTGGTGGTGCTCTGCGCCGATTTGACTGAGTCGACCAGGAGCCTGTGGTTCAAAGAAGCTTACCCCGAACGCTTCGTGCAACTCGGCGTCTCCGAGCAATCGATGGCCGCCATTGCCGCGGGTATGGCTTTGGCCGGCAAAGTGCCGTTTATCTCCAGCTACGCTTGCTTTTCGCCAGGCCGCAACTGGGAACAAATTCGCACCACGATTTGTTTGAATGAGACGAACGTCAAAATCGCTGGAGCGCACGCGGGGGTGTCGGTTGGACCAGATGGGGCAACACACCAAATGATCGAAGACATCGCCATTATGCGGGTCTTGCCGAAAATGATCGTGGTGGTGCCGTGCGACGCGGAAGAGACGCGCAAGGCAACGCTGGCGGTGGCGGAATACAATGGGCCAGCGTATTTGCGATTTGCGCGAGAGAAATCTCCCGTCTTCACAACAGCCAAGACGCCGTTCAAGATTGGACGCGCTGAAATTTTTCGCTTAGGAAAAGATCTGACGATTGTGGCGGCTGGACCGTTGTTATACGAAGCCATGCTCGCCGCCGAAGCGTTGGCCAAAAAAGGAATTGAAGCGCGGGTCATCAACTGCCACACCGTCAAACCGCTCGATGTCAAAACACTCATTGCCGCGGCCAAGGAAACGGGAGCGATCGTCACGGTCGAAGAAGCCCAAGCCGCTGGCGGCCTTGGCGGCGCAGTGTGCGAGGCGTTGGCCATGCATCATCCGGTACCGATCGAACGGGTTGGCGTGCTCGATCGTTATGGCGAATCCGGCAAGCCGCGCCAGTTGCTCGAAGCCTTTGGTCTGACCGCCCCGGGCATCATCAAAGCCTGCCTCAAAGTTCTCAAACGCAAAATATGAAATACGACCTCATCACCATCGGCGATATCAAACTGGATACCTTTGTCGTCTTGGAAAACGCCAGCGTACACTGCGAGCTTAAAATGCCAGAGTGCAAGCTGTGTCTCGATTATGGCAAAAAAATTCCGGTCAAGATTGTTGACTCGCAAATCGCCGGCTCGGCGCCAAACGTTGCCGTTGGACTGGCCCGGATGGGGCGAAAGACCGCGGTGGTCAGCGTGATGGGCCAAGACAGTACCAGTAAATTAGCATTGGAAGTGATGAAAAACGAAAGGGTGGACACGCGCTTCATCAAGTTAAGTCCCAAAAGCGAAAGCAGCTTCTCTATCGTTCTGAACTACAAAGGCGACAAAACGATTCTGGCTTCGCATCTCCCGCGCGCCTATCGCTTGCCCAACATCGACGGCCCAAAGTGGTTGTACATGTCCGAGCTTGGCGATGGTTACGAAAAATTATTCGCTGACGTCGCTACCGCAGTCAAACGACACAAAATTCGCCTAGGCTTCAATCCGGGAGCGGTGCAAATCAATCATGGCAAGCAAATCTTGTTTGAACTCATCAAGGTGACGACGCTCTTGGTCGTCAACCTTGAAGAAGCGCAAATGCTGACCAAAGAAAAAACTACAGAAATCCATGGCCTGCTGGCGGCACTCGCTCGCTTAGGACCCAAAACTGTGGTCATTACCGACGGCAAAAACGGCGCCTGGAGTTTTGATGGCGCGACGACGTACTTCTGTCCAATCTTTCCGGTCAAGGTGGTGGAATCGACTGGCGCGGGCGATGCGTTTTCGAGCGGAATGATTGGCGCGCTCTTGCACAACCTGCCGCTCTCTGAAGCTCTACGCTGGGGCGCGGTCGACTCGGCAAGCGTGATTGGATTTGTTGGACCGCAAAAAGGTTTACTCTCTGTGGCGCAAATAAAAAGTCGTTTGAAAAAGGCGGTGTGGTTTAAGACAAAGAAGATGTAGGGGCCGGGTCTCTCGGCCCGGAAAACGATTTCTGGTAATGAGTTTGAAAATGAACATTAAAGACTACCCAAGCCAGAGTCAACAACGGCGGGGTGCAGGGATCCCGCCTATGCAATCCAGCCCAGCCGCCCTCGTCCATACCAGGATCCCGTCCGACCCCTGTCCCAAACGCAGGAATCCGCCTTGAGAAGGGCGGATTCGTTTTAGGAGAACCTGCTCCAGCCATAGAGTGGGCAGTTGGCCTCGTCTTTGCAGACCTCCTGCTCACAGGAAGGACAGCGATCGAGACGATAAGCCGTGGAGATGGCAGAAGAAAGATCAATCGAGAGGAGATTGGCGATGGCGATGAGCCAGGCGAGTACGTCGGCGCACTCGAGTGAAGCCGCCAGTTTGGTCGCGTCGTTGGGGGAGGCCACGTAGAGAACCACAGCTTCAGCGAGCTCAGTGATCTCCTTGCCAAGATGTTCGGACACCTTGACGAGCCCTTGGGCGCGATTGCTGATCCCGAAAAGTCCGCCGAGCATCGACTGCCAATCATGCAACGATTTGGTCAGAAGGTCACTGCGTAGCGAAGGGTCGAGCATGAGGCGCCCGTGTTTCCCGACGCAATCGCAATCCTTGACCTTGCCGTAGTAAAAGCAGGCTCCCGGCCACTTGGTAGCGATCGATCGATCGAGCTCAATGTCCAACCGATCGCAGATCACGAACAGGTCCACCAGGCAGTCGACCAACGCCCATTCGATGCCGTCGAGCTGGCCGCTAAAACACGAGTCATCGATACGCGGGTAGTTGATCTGCAGATCCTCGATAAATCCGGAGACGTTGGTCGTCTTTACCAGGCACCGATACCCGCCGTACGCTTGAGCGAAGAGTTCGTGAAACATCGCTTGCCACTGTCCGATGGTACGCATTGGTTCCTCCAGAGCTGGCGCTTACGGTTTTGGATCCG
>JBBTSK010000062.1:0-1896 GCA_038078795.1 Patescibacteria group bacterium | reverse complement strand
GGTCTCTGCAGAAACCGAACACTTGGCCGGGATGCGGGATCGCAAGATGGCCGAGTTGGAAGAAGAGTTTTTGATCGTTGATCGCGAATTTAAAGATTTGAAACAGTTTAAGATTATCACCGAGGCCACTTACCGTGACTGGTCGCTGAAGTACGGCCATATTTTCGACGCCGCCATCGGCGCCGAGGCCGTTTCCAAGATGCTCTCCCGCGTCAACTTGGTGGAGACCATGAAGATGATCGACAAAGAACTGGAAAAGGCCAGCGGCGCCAAACGCGATCGTTTGATTCGCCGGATGAAGCTTTTGAAGAGTTTGAATTTGAATGGAGTGGAGCCTAAATGGATGATTTTGGAAGCTATTCCGGTTATTCCGCCAGACTTGCGTCCGATGGTTCCCCTCGACGGCGGCCGCTTCGCCACCAGCGACTTGAACGATCTTTATCGTCGCGTCATCAACCGCAATAATCGTTTGAAGCGTTTGTTCGAACTGGGCGCTCCGGAGGTCATCATCCGCAATGAGAAGCGCATGTTGCAAGAAGCGGTCGACGCGTTGATTGACAACTCCGCTCGTCGCTCCAAAACTGTCATCGCCGCCACTGGCAAAAAGCGCCAGTTGAAATCGTTGGCCGATTCCTTGCGCGGCAAACAAGGCCGCTTCCGTCAGAACCTGCTCGGCAAGCGCATTGATTATTCCGGTCGCTCGGTGATCGTGGTTGGACCTCATTTGAAACTCGATCAATGCGGTTTGCCAAAGTTGATGGCTTTGGAATTGTTCAAACCATTCGTGATCGCCAAGCTCATTGAACGCGAGTACGTTCATAACATCCGTTCGGCTAATCGCTTTATCGAAGCAGACCGGCCGGAAGTTTGGGACATTTTGGAAGAAGTGACCAAAGACGCTTTTGTCCTTTTGAACCGCGCGCCAACTTTGCACCGTCTGGGGATCCAAGCCTTCCGTCCGACTTTGATTGAAGGCAAAGCCATTCAGATCCATCCGCTGGTATGTGACGCTTACAACGCCGACTTCGACGGCGACCAAATGGCTGTCCACGTCCCTTTGACGACTGAAGCTCGCAAAGAGGCCGAAGAGCTGATGCTCTCCACGCGCAACCTTTTGAAACCGGCTCACGGCCACCCGGTGGCGACTCCAGGCAAAGACATTGTCTGGGCCATCTTCTATCTGACCATGGTCATGAGCGAACCTGATGAAAAAAATCTCAAAACTTTTGCCGATGAAACTTCGGCCCGCTACGCTTTTGAGCAGAAGAAGCTCGGCATGCACGACTGGATCAAAGTCCGTCTGAACAACGGGGAAATAATCGTGACAACGGTTGGTCGCTTAATTGTCAACTCTCGTCTGCCAGCTAAAGTCGGGTTCATGAACAAAAATATCGGCAAAAAAGATGTCGGCCAAATTGTCCGCGACTCGATTGAGTTTTTTGGCATGGAAGAGACGGCCAAGTTGCTCGACAATTTGAAGGAGTTGGGCTTTAGTGAATTGACCAAGTCAGGCTTTAGCTACGGGATGGCTATCTTGCCAGATATTCCGGAGAAAGCGGCGCTTTTGATCGAAGGCGATCGTCGTATCCAGGAAGTGGAAGATTTTTACGCCCAGGGGTTGTTGACTCAAACGGAGCGTCATTCCCAAGTAGTCAAAGTCTGGACCGAGATCAAAGACCGAGTGGCGGATCACGTAAAAAAGTCTTTGCCGAAGTCAGGACCCGCCTACACCATGATCGAATCCGGAGCCCGTGGTCAATGGGGTCAGATGACCCAGACGATCGGGATGATCGGTTTGAAATCCAACCCAACCGGTGAAATTATTGAGCTCCCGGTGAAGTCTTCCTTTAAAGAAGGCGTCAGCGTCTTGGAATACTTCATTTCTTCCCACGGTGT
>JBBTSK010000061.1:0-3908 GCA_038078795.1 Patescibacteria group bacterium | reverse complement strand
TGCAACGGCGTGGTGTCAGCGTCGGCGTTTCCGGTTTCGGCATCCTGGACCAAGACGACCTCTTCCGCTTGAGCGTCTATTTTTTGGCTCTCGGTGATGAAGCCTTCGTCAAACATGATTTTCAAAACCAAATCGCGTCGGGCGTCGAGTTTTTCCGGACTGTTCAAATAGGTGGTCGGCGCTTTGGGCAGAGCGGCTAAAGTAGCGGCTTCGGCTAAGTCAACATCTTTAACCGATTTACCAAAGTAGGCCCTCGCGGCGGCCTCCACCCCGTAGTTTGATGATCCATAACCTATCTCATTCAAGTACAGCTGGAGAATTTGGTCTTTGGACAGACGCTGTTCAATGGCGATCGACAGAATCAACTCTTTAATTTTGCGTCCCACGGTGCGCTCGCCGGAAAGAATGGCATTTTTGACCAACTGCTGAGTGATCGTTGATCCGCCCTGCGGCCGACCTTTGGTGATCATGCCCCACACGATGCCGACGGCCATGCGGAAGGGATTGAAGCCTTGGTGTTTGTAAAATTGCTGGTCTTCAATGGCGATGGTGGCGTTTTTGACGATCTCCGGAATCTCTTCCAGTTTGATCAAGGTGCGATTCTTGTCGCCGTGGATTTCGTAAAGCAGACGCTCGCCGGTGCGGTCGTATATTTTGGTCGTCTGGGCCACGTCGCGCTTCAAAAGGGCGTTCGGGTCTGGCAAATCGCGGCTGACCCAAGCAAAGGCGGCGAGACTAAACAGAGAGCCAACGATGACCAGAATCAACCCGGGCAGAAAGGCATTTTTAAAAAATACTTTGGGCAACTTGAAACCCAATTTGAGAAAGCGCCGCCGTTTTTTGCGTTTCCAGTGGGATGTTGGGCGGATGTATTCGTACTTCATAAACAACGATTGCAGTGTATCGTCTTTTGGGGTCTGTGGACAGGAGTGGGTAGATTTTGGCTAACTTCAGCGCCTGACAAGAGGCCGACGAGCCGTTTTTGGGTTGACAAAACGGCCAAAACGTGGTATGATCTTGCCGTCCTCGAAAGGGGTTTTGTTTTTTTGGAGCCGTTCTTTATGCCCTGTGCGGATACGATGTAAGTCCAAATCCTGGAGGAGATGGACTGACATCGTATGAAACGCACAAAAAATAAGTCCAAAGCTCAACACTTAAAAACATTTGTAAAACACGAGTGGTCAAACCTCGGCTTGATCGCGTTTGTCTTGCTTCTTGGGCTGACGATTATTCCCGGCAACGTCAACGCCGACGAGTCCACCCATCCCACTGACGCTGAAAAGAGGGCCACCACTTTAATGGTCTCGGCCATGACAAACGAGCTCGTAGATTATGGGTCATTGCCAACCTCTGGCGAGCGTCAAGCTCCTCGTAAAGTCAGTGTCACCACCACCGCTTATTCTTCCGACATTTGGCAAACCGATTCCACTCCTTTCATAACCGCCTCGGGGACCACGGTGCGCCACGGAGTTTTGGCCGCCAACTTTTTACCAATTGGTACCAAAGTTAAAATCCCAGCTCTCTACGGCGACCAGCTGTTCGTGGTTGAAGACCGTATGAACGCCCGCTATTGGCAGAGGATGGATATTTGGATGGCCACGAGCGAAGAGGCAAAAACGTTCGGGGTGCAAAAACTAGAGATTGAAATTTACGAGTAATAAAAACACTGAGTGTTGGGGTTCCAAACACGCAGTGTTTTTATTTGTTGGAGGCCTGGGCGGGAATCGCACCCGCGCATAGGGGTTTTGCAGACCCCTGCCTTACTACTTGGCTACCAGGCCACGTCGTTCGCGAACGACAGGGCAGGCCGTGTCGTGCACGCGGGTCTGTTCCCGAATGTGTTTTTTCAGCCAAAATGACATTTGGGAACAGGCCCAGGATAGCAATTGTCGTGGCGCGCGTCAAAGGGTAAACTGGTGGGGTATGCGCAGAAGAAGGTTGCAAGATGGCGTGCTTGGTTCCATTCGAGAAATCATTTTTGGTTTGGAAGATAGTTTAGTTTCCACGCTTGGAGTGGTGACCGGCATTGCCGCGGGCACGGGGAACTCTTACGTGGTTATCCTTTCCGGGTTAGTCTTGGTGGTCGTGGAGTCGATCTCCATGTCCGCTGGCAGTTACTTGTCGAGTAAGGCCGCGACCGAAGTCGACCGCGCCGACCACGAGCGGCCGCTTCGCGCCGGAGCGGTGATGTTCATCTCTTACATCGTTGGCGGGCTGTTTCCTTTGGCGCCGTATTTGTTACTGCCCATCCACCTGGCTTACGCGCCGTCCATTATTGTCACTGTTTTGATGCTTTTTCTGGTTGGTGTTTGGAAAGGGAAGATGACCAAACGCTCGCTTTTTCGCAGTGGAGTGGAGATGATGACCGTTTCGCTGACCGCCGCTGTCCTTGGTTATGTGATTGGTCGGCTGGTCGCACACTGGGCAGGAGTGGCGGTTTGAGGTAGGCTCTAAGCCTTATGCGGACTGTTTATTTAGATCACGCCGCCGCAACGCCGCTCGATCCGCGGGCCTTCGAGGCCATGCGGCCTTTTTTGACTCAGACTTATGGCAACCCTTCCAGTTTTCACAGCGCCGGCAAAGAAGCCAAAGACGCGCTCGACGCCGCGCGGTCATCGTTGGCCACCATTCTCGGGGCTCGCGCCGATGAAATCCTTTTCACTTCCGGCGGCACTGAATCAGACAACTTGGCCATTTTGGGAGTTTGTCGCGCCCTTGGCAAGGGGCACATTGTCACTAGCGCCATTGAACACCAAGCGGTGATGGAAGCGGTTGGTCACTTAGAAAAAAAGGAAGGTTTTGAAGTGACTTACGTGCCCGTTGACAAACACGGCCTGGTGGATCCGGAAGCTGTTGTTAAAGCCATCCGTCCGGACACGATTTTGGTTAGCATCATGTATGCCAACAATGAGATTGGGACGATTGAACCGATTGCCGAGATCGGTAATGCCATCCAAAAGATGCGTCAAGCGGCTGGATCAAAATCCCCCCTTTTCCACACTGATGCCTGCCAAGCCGCCGGAGCACTGGATTTGACCGTTGAAAAACTGCATGTCGATTTATTGACTTTGAATGGAAGCAAAATCTACGGCCCCAAAGGCGTGGGTTTGCTTTATGTCAGACGCGGGATTAAGTTACAACCTTTGCTGTTTGGCGGTTCGCAAGAAAAGGGGATCCGTCCAGGGACTGAAAACGTCGTCGGGATTGTCGGATTGGCCACGGCTTTGACGCTGGCTCAAGCAGAGGCTAAGACGGAAACAGCTCGTCTCATTCCTCTGCGCGACAAACTGATCAGCGGCATTTTGAAGTCGATTCCCAAAACGCGCCTTAACGGCCACCCCACCGAGCGCCTACCCAACAACGTCAACATTTCCATTATGGACATTGAAGGCGAGGCTATGATCCTCTATCTTGATGCCCGTGGGGTGTATGCTTCTACCGGTTCGGCTTGCACCAGCGCATCGCTTGATCCAAGCCATGTTATTTTGGCCCTGGGTATGCCTTACGAGGTGGCTCATGGGAGCGTGCGTTTTACCCTTGGGCGGTCGACGTCGGAAGCAGACATTGATTATGTGCTTGAAGTCCTGCCGCCTTTGGTGGAAAAATTACGTAGTATGAGTCCGGTTTCTGTTGACGAGAAGTATTTTTTGTAGGGGCGGGTCTCCGTGCCCGTCCCAGTAAAATTCTATGCCCGACGTCACATCCTTCGACAAAAAACAATCCTGGTTTTACACCGACATCGTGCGCGAGCATTTTTTTCATCCCCAAAATTTTCTTGACCACGATCCGGCCGAAGATGAATTTAACGCCATTGGCAAAGTCGGCTCTCCGGCTTGCGGCGACGAGCTTCGCGTCTGGATGTTGGTCGATGCGGAGAGTCAACGGATTAAAAACTTCTCCTGGCGGAC
>JBBTSK010000060.1:0-3285 GCA_038078795.1 Patescibacteria group bacterium | reverse complement strand
TCGACCGCGTGGCCGACGCCGAATTCAGCAACGCCGCCCAAACGCGCATCACCGTGATTGAGGTTGATCTATCTACCGGTATCCAATCGACTTTAATTGAAGACGTCTTTATTACTGACGCCGAACAAGTAAAAATCACGGTTGACAGCGAAATGATTTACGCCGAAGTCATTTTCAACCATTCTCTTGATGGCGATATGGCCAATCAAGCCATGATCTACGCTTACAACCCTCGCTACGGTATGTTCAAGCCGCTCTACTTGCAGTATGAATTGCAGAATGAACAGTTGATGGATGTGGAAGATGGCTCGGCTATTATCAAAATGACTTTCCGTACCGGAGAGGAGCAGTTGTGGGTTTATGATTATGTGGAATTTGGCGAGCAATCGGCTACGGCTATCCCTAGCACCTGGACGGCGGATGTCGAAGACATCGTCGCTGCTCACTACACCGATGAAGGCGCTATCGAATTCTTTCGTCAGTATGCCCGTAACTTGACTGATCCGAGCATGGACTCAACGGTTGTTTATGAGCAGTATCTCGACTGGTATCGCGAGTATGACATTGATGACTTGCGTAACATCGTGCAAACCGACGGCGGTAACATGGTGTGGATTGATTCAGAGAATGAACTCTGGGCTTCGAGCGGTACCGAGGTCGTTGGCCTTGGCAACATCACAGGCCTTGGTAGCTTCACCTTGATCGGTGACAACGTCCTCTGGAGCAATGGCCTTAACGGCGGGATTAAAACCGTTGCCGGTAAAACTCTCTATAGCTTGGACTTCATGCCCACCGATCTTTTGGACGACGTCGTTGTCGGTCAAGACATCTCTGGCAACGTGGTCTACATGAACTTGGAAACCGGTAAGGAAATGATTATTGGCTTTGGCGGCTTGCCGCTGATTGCCGACGCTCGTCATGTCTACTGGAAAGGTTCTGACGCTCGGCTTTATCAAGCCACTGTCTATCTTTCGAGCGACATGGCAACGGCTGATGGCACGGCGATCAAAATCGCTAGCTCGCCCAAGGTCTACTTTGTGACCAGCGGCGCCGCCTCTTACATTCCGAACGAAGGCACCTATCTCACTTGGTTTGAGTCTTTCGCTTCGGTCAGGACGGTGACCGACGGTCAGTTGGCTCTGTACGAAGTTGGCGAAGCCGTCAGTCTGAAAGCCGGAGCTTTGGTGAGCATTGACGGCAGTTCCAAAATTTATGCCGTTGGCTCTGATGGCAAATTGCACTGGGTGGTGACTTCGGCTGTGGCTGAAGATCTCTACGGCAGTGCTTGGAGCAACCTGGTTGTCCGCGTCAGCTCGGCTGATGTGGTCAACGTAGCCTTCGGCAGTTCCATCAAGTCCGCCAATGATATGGCCAAGACGGTTATGGTGGCTACGAGCAAATAAATTCCATCGTTGAAAAACAAAAACGCTCCGGATAAAACCGGAGCGATTTTGTTTTGAAAATTTATTTCATCCAAACTTCTTTCAGCTTGCGGCGGAAGCCGCGGAGGAAGGAGAGGTTGCCGCGACGCGTCTTGGCCACTTTGACCACTTCGATCTTGGCGATGTTGGGCGAGGAGAGAGGGAAGATTTTTTCCACTCCAGTGGTGCCGGACATTTTGCGGATGGTCATGGTGCGGGAGTCGCCAGCGCCGCGGGTGTTGATGACGATCCCTTCAAAGACCTGGATGCGTTCGCGTTTCTCGCCTTTGGGAGAGATGTCGCTGATTTTTTCGTGCAGACGAATGGTCATGCCGGCAACGATGTCTTTGTGGGGGATGACTTTGGCCTCGGCTTCCGGAGGGGCGACTTCCTCGACAACCGCAGTCTCAGCGACCACTTCGGTAGGAGTTTCCACCACTTCGACAGGTTTAAGGTCTGCGACCACTTCTGGGGTCGTTTGTTCGTCTTTGGTTTCGTCGTTCATAGTGACAGGATAGTAGCCGAAAGGCCTTATTTCGTCAACTCTTGGGAGTCTTTTCGAGGATTTTTTCTAGAACTTGGCTTGGGGTGAGATGGGTCGTATCAACGACCACATCGTATTTATTAGGATCCATAAAGTCGACACCATAGTATTTTTGGTAGCGTCTACGATCAGAGGCATTACGTTCTGCTAAGGCTGCCCTGAGTTCTTCAATCGAAGCGTAGGATTGCTCATCAGCTCGATCGTCTTTTGGCGCGAAGAATATCCGGCGCGCTCCTTCATCTGGATCGACCATCAATAACACTTTGAGCGCTTGAGGAATACAGTGCCAGGACATGCGGCCGTCGATGATGAACGACGCCCCGGAAGCACCTAATTTTGTTTGGTAGTCGTCAACCTCAGTATCCGTGAATGCTTCATTCTCTCCCAAAACATTGAGCTGCTCGATGGTCATGCCTCGTTCGATCGCCATTTGGCCGCGCAGTGCCCCAACGGAATACGTAGGTAACGAGAGTCGATCAGCGAGTAATTTTACGATGGTTGATTTTCCAGATCCGGCGAGACCTGAGATGGCGATAATCATAGATTTATGTGCGCGTCAAGGTCGGCAGAATGTCTGCCAGCTCCGTGGGCAGGGGAGACTCGAAGGTTTTGACTTCGCCGCTTGGCAGAGTCAGCGTCAACTTGGCAGCGTGCAAAAAGACGCGGCCGAGATCTTTGGCTTTGATCCCTTTGATTTTATAGAGGGTGTCACCAACCAGGGGATGACCCAGGGCATGCATGTGCACGCGGATTTGGTGGGTGCGTCCGGTTTCGATGGTGATTTTTAACAGATCATAATTGCGCCAGCGCTCCAAGACTTCGTAGTGGGTTACGGCTTCGCGGCCTTCTTGTGATTCGGGTCGTGCCACCATCCGTGCTTTCTCGCGTGAACGAGCGATCTTGAAACGAATGGTATCCGCGTCTTTGGACATATTACCGTGCACCAAGCCGATATATTCTTTCTTCATCGTCCGTTTCTGAAATTGGGTTTTCAGAAATTCGTAAGCCGGCTGATTGCGAGCCACCACCATCAGACCGGAGACATCTTGATCCAGACGGTGGATGATCCCGGGGCGCTCGGGTTTTTCGCCGACTCCTTTGAGTTCCGGATACTTTTTGAGGAGCAGATCAGCCAAAGTAACTTCGTCTTTGCCCACGGCTTCGTGAACTAAAAGTCCGGCTGGCTTTTCAATCACCAGCACGTCGGGGTCTTGGTAGATGACGTTAAACGATAGGGGCATGTTATTTGGTAGGCCCGGATGGATTCGAACCATCGACCACCGAGGTATAAGCTCGGCGCTCTAACCAACTGAGCTACGG
>JBBTSK010000059.1:0-1675 GCA_038078795.1 Patescibacteria group bacterium | reverse complement strand
GGTCGTGCCCGAAGTCGGTGATGGCGGCGGCGCCGAGAACCGCGAGGATGAAGCTGAACTTGCTGGATTTGGCGGTGATGATGACGATCTTCTTGGTCTGGTTCACGTTGTTTCCTTGCCTGTCTGGACTTTTGAGAGACACCTCGAGGGAATCCCGGGGCCTCCGTTCGGATGAAACCGATTGGAGCGCCGGAAGTTTATATCAGGGGCTTATTTCCGTCAAGACGATGGCGGTTGATGGCCGCGTGCCCTTGAAAAAAAATCCGTAAGTTGCTATCATCGCTCCGCAACTTGTCGGATCTTCGAAAGAGGATAATATAAGTGAAATTCTTGAAAATGGCATGGCAAGTGGAATCTTTGAAATTGGATGAGATACGAAAGTCAAGGAGCAAGCAACGACTGAGACGTACGGATAGGTACGTTGAAGGAGTTACGCCGCGAACGACGAGTAGCTCGCCATTTTCATGGATTTCAAACACATGGCGGCTATAGTGTAATGGTTAGCACAGGAGATTGTGGATCTCCTAGACAGGGTTCAAATCCCTGTAGCCGCCCCACAAAAATACTTCTCTGTTTCGAGAAGTATTTTTGTTTGTCGAGTCATGGCTTTAGGAAACGACGTTCCCGCTCGCCCTGCGAATCATAAAAGCAACATTTTCATTGGCGTGCGTCGCTCGTAGTTTGGTGGAAGGGTACCGCTGCTGCCAAACACGAAAGATTTCGTCGGCGAATCCTTGGCCGATGGTGGCGACGTTTTTAAAATCCAATTCAATTTCTTGAAAGTTCTCCAGCCCCATTGTCACCCGTTTGGCCTCCGATCGAGATAATAAATCTGTTCCGAACTGATAGAGTTTGACGCTGATTTGTGTTTTGTTAAAGGCAAAATCCCCATCCTCGCCGCCTGAGAACTTCTCAAATACTTCTTTGCTCGTGCGCGACGAGGAAAGGTGAATAGAAAAACTCACACGTGTTCCCTTTAAGTTTTTTCTCTCAAGAACAAAGATATCAGGAAGAAGGTTGTTGATCAGCAGTTGCTTTTCATAGCTATCAACAATGAACACGTCAGCCATCTTCGAGGTAAAGAAGACTCCTTGCCCCGAGTGCTCTTTGGGGTTGGTTGTGGTTTTCCCTTTGAGGATTTGTTGGATGGCGGAAAGGTTGCCGGGCAGTCGCATTTTTTCCCTGACATTGTTAAACATACCAATCCCATGATCTCGAATGGCAAAGCTGATCGCAGAAGTGCTGCGTCGGCACTCTACTAAGATATCTTTTGAGTGAGAATGGTCAATCGCATTGTTGAGCATTTCCGTGAAGGCATAGCGAACGATTTGGCGCACGGTTTCTGTTACGTCAATAAAAATACCCGTTTCTTGTTCCAAGCGTTTCAGTATAACTTCCTCACTTAATCCCGAGTTCATTAGTTTGAACGAAACGCGGTTGATACGCTTTTTTGCGGCCCGCAAATCTTGTTTGTTTGTCGCAAGCACGTAGCTTGCCCGGTTCGTTTTGCCCACCAGAATCACCTGTCCTTCTTGGCGAAGTTCATGCATCAGTTGATTGATGTAGGCTCTGCTAACGCCAAAAGACGCGGTTAACTCTTTCATCGTCACCACCCGCTTCCGCTTTAGTTGGTCGAGAATATCCTTTTTTTGCATAACTAGTTGACAAGTTAATA
>JBBTSK010000058.1:0-2610 GCA_038078795.1 Patescibacteria group bacterium | reverse complement strand
TGGCTTACATGAATTTTTCTACTTACTATTGCCGCGACGATCTGGGACAAGGCAAAGATGAAGACGGAACCACCATCACCGTCGACGGTCCAGCCGCCGACGCTGTGGCGGTGGAAGACCCGCCGTCCGACGTTCTTAAAGAATATTTGTTCACCTTATCTGACGGCGACGCTATTGGTATTCGCGTGGCCAGCAACAGTGATTTGCTGTCCATCGCCGACTGGTACGAAGATCAAGAATTTACTGGCTCGCCGTCGATAACTACGGTTGACGGTTACGAAGCGTTGACCGACGGCCGCACCACTTATGTCAGCGCCGGGAACGTCAATAGCGCCAGTTCTGCTGGTATCATTTACGGCAATGTCTACGTTATTTCCTACAACGAAGATGCTTCGGACGAGACCATTGCCGTGTTTAATCAAATGTTAGAAAACTGGTCGTTCAACACCAATCTAGACAACGACCAACTCTGTTATGAGTCGAGCGGCGCGCCATCGACGGACAATGACGGAGAAACCATCACATGTACTTCAGATTTGGGTTGTAGCTCCGGCGATTGCCGAGCAGACAAAGATAAATTGACCCGCGACCTGACTCGCTTGACCGACTTCGGAGCGATTCAAGTTGAACTTGAAGCTTACGGTTCAGCCAACGGTCGTTGTAGCGCCACAACTTCGACTTCTTGCACTGAAGACGATGATTGTGATGACGACGAAACTTGCCAGCCACTTTATCCAACCGTGGACTCCGGCAGTTTCCTGCGCTCCATGACTACCTCGGCTTGGGATTCCTGGCAGAGTGAGCTTGGAGCTGATTTGGGAAATGAGGAATTGGCAACGGATCCGTTGAATGATTATGCCGAGTGCGGCGCCGAGGGTGGCACTTACGCCAATTACAACGCCGACACGTGTTGGTACGAAGCGCCAGCGCTTTACGCCTGCCCCGAAGGCTCGCACGTTTACGCCTATCGCAACGTTGGCGACACCGGCTACTCTCTTTCCACGGACTTGGAATACGATTACGTCACCGGAACTACCGAATGGTCCGCTGATTTGGACGATGATTACACCGACGGCTTGGATTTGATGGCCGGCTTGGCGTTCTTGGATACCGATGCTGGTTATCAAGAAGACTCGACTTGCGATGGTACGACTTATGGCTCATCAGTCGTTTGCGGCGACGGCGTCATCGGCTCGGCGGAAGCTTGCGAAAGCGGCGATACCTCGACTGCCAAGTGCACAGTGGAAACGTGCGTCAGCACAGATGCTGACTACGACGGTTTGTCTTGTGACGATGTTGATTGCGCGGACACGGCGATTTGTAATTCGACCGATACGACGACATCCGGCACCAGGATCGTGTCGTGCAATTCGGCCTGCACCGATTACGACACAACATCCGACGCCGCTTGCGTGCCTTATCGCTGTGGCAACGGCGTGATCGACACAGACAGCGGGGAAGCCTGCGACGACGGATCGCACAACGGCGACTATGGCTATTGCGGTACCAGCTGTCAGTGGGACGACACCGCTTTCTATTGCGGTGATGGCACCTTGGCTGGCGGTGAGTCGTGCGATGAGGGCGTAAACAACGGCGTCTACGCCGCTTCATCCGCGGATTCCTGCAACGCCACCTGCGACGGCCTTGGCGAATACTGCGGCGACGAAGTCGTCAATGGCAGTGAGTCATGCGATGGAGCGGAAACGTCAACCGCGGCTTTGTGTTACGGCGGCACAGATGATGGCGAAACTTGCGACAGCGACAGTGACTGTGACAGCGGCATCTGCGGCGCGGCCTATTCTTGCGAGCTGACTTCTGAAGTTTCTTGCGACAGTTTGAACGACACCACAACTTGTGGTGATTGGGGTACGTGCGTGGTGGCATCCCTCGGTACTATGAGTGGGGGGATCAGCATATCAGGATCGTTTAAATGTGAGGTAGATGGCGTGACGTATTGCGACGGTTTCAGCGATTCATCTACTTGCGAATCCTACAACAGCGCGCTCAACTGCGACGCCGTAGCCAGCGAATCGTACGACGCTTGCGGCGAAGGAACCGTTTGCGAAGATTATTCTGATGTTGGTCTGGATTGTACGGATGACACCAACTGCGACAGCGGCGATTGTTCTGGCGGTTTGTGTGTTGGCGCGACAGACGTTGGCGAAGTATGTTCGTCGTCCACGGAAACAACGGACTGCGACAGTCAAAGCTGTTCGTCGATCACTTATCAACTTGCCCGTTCAAGAGCTTGTACCACCAGTTGTACCGTCGATGGCGCCTGGTCCGACTGCGTCCAAAGCGACGACTATTGCGGCAACGGCACGGTTGACGGCAGTGAAGAATGCGACGATGGCAACGACTCCAGCAACGACGCTTGCACCAATGACTGTACTGATAACATCTGCGGTGATGGCTATTTGTACAGCGGCGAGGAATCTTGCGACCAAGGCGATGACAACGGAGTTGTCTGCGACGGGCTTTATGGCAAGACTTGTCGTTATTGTTCAGACTCTTGCGTTTATTTGACGGCCACCGGCGCCTATTGCGGTGACGGGGAGGTTGATGTTGAAGAAGAAACGTGCGACCCGGGTGATTCAGGGTCGGTTTATT
>JBBTSK010000057.1:0-1141 GCA_038078795.1 Patescibacteria group bacterium | reverse complement strand
TCGGTCGCCGACTTGGCTGTCGCTCCAGGTGGTGCGCGCCATCGTTTCCGGCGTCAGCGATATGGCCAAGATTTCGTCCTCAACTTCAACCACGGTCAGAGCTACTCCGTCCAAGGCCACGGAACCTTGAGGAACGATGTACTTAACGAGTTCCGCCGGGAGACGCAACATGACGATGGTGGCATTTCCTTGAATGTCGATCTCGACAATTTCGGCCAAACCGTCAACGTGGCCATAAACAAAATGACCACCGACCTCGTCGCCAAGACGAAGCGACGGTTCCAAGTTGACGACATCGCCGGCTTGCCAGTCATCGACCGTCGAAAGTTTAAGCGTCTGCGGCATGACGTCGACAGAAAATCCACGCTCGTCAAGGTCAACAACGGTCAAGCAAACGCCACTGACGTTAATCGAAAAGCCGTTTTGCAAACGGCCGACAAGCGTTGGTGACTCAATACGAATTCTCTTGCCGCCGCCGGTGGCTTCGACAACTTCGTCAACGCGTCCTTGATCCAATATTATTCCGCTGTACATAAAATTTTCGCTTTGGCCACGTCGGCCAAAATTTTTTTCATCATTTCCACTTCCCCATTAAAGGGAACTAACTCACTGACCTTGGCTCCAATTTCGACTTCCAGCGTTTGACCGTATAAGTCACCAGACCAATCAATGATATGAACTTCAAAAATCAACCCGTAAGTTTCCTTTTTGACGCCATAGCAAATGGCCGCTTTGAGAGACTCGCCGTTTGGTAATCGCGCGTACCCGGCATAAACCCCGGGTTCAATGGTTGGGGTCTGACTTAAAACTAAATTAGCCGTGGGGACATTGTAATACCCCCCTGCCTTGCCTTGACCTTTAACGACCGTGCCTATGACCTTCATAACAAATCCATGTTAGGTCGGCGGCGGGAGCCTGTCAATCAAGGCAAATTCGTAGTTTCGCTGTTGACCGGACAAAAAAATGATGATAACATCTGCCTGCAAACGACACATTCCGGGGTCGTCTAGCGGCAGGACTCCTGGCTCTGAACCAGGCAACCGGGGTTCGAATCCCTGCCCCGGAACCATCACGGAACGTTCCTATCATGACCGGAATGCTTCGTGACCAGCAAAGACCCGAAGTCTCACGACCTCGGGTT
>JBBTSK010000056.1:0-2635 GCA_038078795.1 Patescibacteria group bacterium | reverse complement strand
GGATTTTGTTTTTGTTGATTGAAAAACTTCGCGGCGCGCCGGTTAGCGCCAACGTTGAAGGCTGGGTGCACACTGCCGGCTTCGCCTTGTTGATGATTCTGGTGATCTTGGTAACCTATCAAGACGTGGTAAAGTCGCTTCTATGAATCCAATGGTAAAGGAATTGCGACAAGCTCTGACTTCGGTTGACGACGAAGCAGGGTTGGAAGCTGTTCGGGTGGAATTTTTGGGACGCAAAGGCAAACTCGCGGAGGCGATGAAGGCGCTTGCGGGGCTACCTCTAAAGGATCGGAAAGGTGAGGGGGCGGAGTTGAACGCGGCGAAGCAGGAGATGGAGTCTTTGTTTGACTCTAAAAAAAATTCGTTTGAACACAAAAAGTCGTCGGGGTTGGCAAATACGGAGTGGATCGATGTGACGCTTCCTGGAGTTGCTCCTGCCGAAGGGCATTTACATCTGACAACACAGGCAATCATGGAGATTGAAGACATTTTTGCCCGCGTTGGTTTTACACGCGTCACGGCGCCTGACGTGGATTGGGATTGGTATGCTTTTGAGTCGTTGAATATCCCTAAAGACCATCCGGCTCGCGATAACTGGGAGACGTTTTTTGCGGCGCCCTCCGAAGCTTCAGCGAAGGAGGGTCGATTGGGCAAGATCGTTTTGACCCCGCACACCTCGAATTCGCAAGTGCGTGAGCTTGAGAAGGGGAAGTTACCGATTCGCATGATCAACGTCGGTCGTTGTTATCGCCGTCAGTCCGACGTCAGCCACATCCCCATGTTTCATCAGTTTGAAGGATTTATGGTCGACAAAGGATTGTCCGTTACGCACTTAAAAGGCGTACTCGATTATTTTGCCAAAGCCTTTTTCGGACCAACGCGCGTGACGCGTTTGCGTCCGCATCATTTCCGTTTCACTGAGCCAAGTTTTGAAGTGGATATTTCTTGTGGTGTCTGCGATGGCACCGGACTCGTCAGCGGCGACAAGTGCCGCTTGTGCAAATCCGGCTGGGTGGAACTCGGTGGCGCGGGCATGACGCATCCAAGCGTCCTCGAGGCCGGTGGCGTTGATTCGTCTGTTTATAGCGCCTTCGCTTTTGGTTGGGGAGTAGAACGCACGCTCATGATGCGCGACGGCATTCACATCAAAGATATCCGCGTGTTGTATCAAAACGACCTGCGGTTTTTGAATCAATTTTAACGTAGGGGCACGGCATGCCGTGCCTGTACTATGAATATTCTCGCTTCGTTTGATTGGTTGAAAGAGTATGTTAATAAGACGCCGTCACCGGCGGAGTTTGTGCGTCGGATGACCGAGGTGGGGAATAGCGTTGAGCAGGTGATTGATGTTGGGGCTACGCTTGAGCGCGTTGTTGTTGGAAAGATTTTGGAAGTAAAGGCACATCCGAACGCGGATAAGTTGCGGGTTGTTGACGTGCTCATCTACTCCATCTTACCCAAGGGGGAGGTCGGGAGGGGGTCTGTCGAAATCGTCTGCGGCGGATCGAATCTTGAGGTCGGTCATTTGGTTGCCGTCGCCTTGCCTGGCGCGAAAGTGAAATGGCATGGCGGAGGGGAATTTGTGGAGATTAAAGAGACGGAACTGCGCGGTGTGAAAAGTTTTGGCATGATTTGCGCTCCAGGCGAGCTCGGTTTTGAGAAATTGCAGCAAGAGGATCGGATGATTTGGGATTTGACTGAGCTGACTGACGCCAAACCAGGCACGTCGCTGGCTTCGGCGCTTGGTTTGGATGATCTTTTGTTTGACATTGAAGTTACCACCAACCGACCGGACGCCATGAGCATCATCGGATTGGCGCGCGAGGCCGGCGCGGCAGGATTAGGAAAATTCGAAATTCGAAATTTGAAATTCGAAACAAAAATGAAATCCGAAATTCGAAAGTCAAAAATTGATGTCCGAGTCGAAGCGACCGATCTTTGTCCACGCTATCAAGCGGTGATGATCGAAAATGTCAAAGTGGCGCCGTCGCCGTGGTGGATGCAGAAGCGTTTGTTGCTTTCAGGCCATCGTCCGATCAACAACGTCGTTGACGTCACTAATTATATTTTGCACGAGATGGGACAGCCTTTGCACGCCTTTGACGCGGACAAGTTGGAAGGCGGAAAAATTATTGTGCGTAAAGCCAAGAAGGGCGAGAAGATTCTAGCGCTTGATGGTAAAGAATACGAGTTGGATCCGTCGATGTTGGCCATTTGTGACGCGGCGCGCCCGGTGGCGGTGGCCGGAGTGATGGGTGGCGAGCCAACGGGGACAACCGAGTCCACCACGCATTTAGTCATTGAATCGGCGACGTTTGATCCGGTCAGTGTCCGACGTACTTCGCGCGCGCTCAACTTGTACTCAGACTCGTCGAGTTTGTTTGAAAAAGGATTGTCAACCGAATCAACCGCGCCGGCTTTGCGTCGCGCCATCGAGCTTATTTGCGAACTGACCGGCGGCAATGTTGCCTCCAGCATCGTCGATGAACGAGCGGGGAAGTACAAGCCGCGGGTTTTTGCCTATGATCCTCGGCGAGTTAGTGATTTGATTGGCGTGGACGTACCGGCTAAGAAACAAAGGCAGATTCTTGAGGCCTTCGGTTTTGTCATCGGCAAAGGGAAAATCACCGTGCCA
>JBBTSK010000055.1:763-8649 GCA_038078795.1 Patescibacteria group bacterium | reverse complement strand
TTATTGTCAGTCGACATTTCACGTTCGCCTTGCAGAACATGAATTTCCACTTGCGGTTGATTGTCCGCGGCAGTGGAAAAGGTTTGCGATTTGCTTGTTGGAATAGTGGTGTTGCGATCGATCAGTTTAGTCATCACGCCACCCATCGTTTCAATACCAAGCGACAACGGAGTCACGTCGAGAAGCAAAACGTCTTTGACTTCCCCGCCAAGCACGCCGCCTTGCACGGCCGCGCCGACTGCCACCACTTCGTCAGGGTTGACCGTGGCATTCACTTTCTTGCCAAAAAATTCTTCCACTTTGCGAATAACCAGCGGCATGCGGGTCATACCACCGACCATGACGATTTCGTCGATTTTGGATTTATCTATCTTGGCGTCTTCCATGGCACGCTTGACCGGACCCATCGTTTTCTCCACCAAGTCGTAAACCAATTCTTCCAACTTAGCGCGAGTAAGAGTCAGCACTAAGTGCTTCGGACCGTTGACGTCACTGGTGATAAACGGCTGATTGATTTCGGTTTGCTCGGCGCTGGAGAGTTCGATTTTGGCGCGCTCGGCCGCGTCCTTAATGCGTTGCAAAGCCAGCTGGTCTTTACCCAAATCAATCCCTTCCAGTTTTTTAAACTCCGCGATAATCCAATCAATCACTTTGTGATCGAAGTCGTCGCCGCCCAAGTGCGTGTCGCCGTTGGTTGCTTTGACCTCGACAGTGTCCGCGGAAACATCGAGCACGGAAACGTCGAATGTTCCTCCGCCCAAATCGTAGACCAGCACCTGCTCACCGGCTTTCTTGTCAAATCCATACGCCAGTGCGGCGGCGGTCGGTTCGTTGATGATGCGCAAAACTTTCAAGCCGGCAATTTCTCCAGCAACCTTCGTCGCTTGGCGTTGCGCGTCGTCGAA
Source organism: Patescibacteria group bacterium (assembly GCA_038078795.1). Taxonomy (GTDB): domain Bacteria; phylum Patescibacteriota; class Patescibacteriia; order UBA9934; family CAMTUG01; genus CAMTUG01. The sequence continues at coordinate 7,744 of JBBTSK010000055.1, read as the reverse complement.
GTAGGCCGGCACAGTAATGACCGCCTCGGTAATGCTCTCACCAAGCTTTGCTTCGGCGTCGGCCTTCAATTTGCCAAGCACCATGGCCGAGATTTCTTCCGGCGTGTACTCCTTACCGCCCATAATCACGCCAACTCCGTTGCCCTTCTGAACGAGTTTGAACGGAAACGCTTCGCGGTCGCGCGCCACCTCTTTATCATCCCAGCGTCGGCCAATCAGACGTTTGATGGAGTACAACGTATTGTCAGCGTTGGTGACAGCCTGACGTTTGGCCGGCGCCCCAACCAGGCGCTCGCCATTTTTTGCGCTGGCAATAATCGACGGCGTAGTCCGCGCCCCTTCTTTATTTTCTAAAACCTTTGGCTGACCACCTTCGATGATGGCCATGCAGGAGTTAGTAGTTCCTAAATCAATGCCTAAAATTTTACTCATATTATTGTTGATTGATAATTACTTTTGCCGGTCTAATGACTTTTTCTCCTAACTTCCATCCAGAAGTGACAACTTCCAAAATCGCTCCATCCTCTTTTCCATCTTCGCTTCGCTGGCCAATCGCTTCGTGCATGGTGGGATCAAAGACTCCGTTCGTTGGCACCAGTTGCAATCCCATTTGTTGTAAAACCCGTTCCAGTTGCGCCTGCGTTTGCCGCACGCCGTTCAGCCAATTTTGAAACTTGAGAGCGTCTTCTTCGGTGACGTTGAGCGCCGGAGTGTGACGATTGACTTGGTCGAAACTATCAAGGATCGGAATGAGCTCATGAGCCATCTGCTCTTTCAAGTAATTGCGCGACTCCTCTTTTTCCCGCGCTAAATCTTTTTTGAGATTATCGTAGTCGGCCAAAGCGCGCTTCCATCCGGCCAAGTACTCCTCGCGTTGTTTTTGTTCATTTTCGTTCATACTATTCTTCTAAAATTTCTATCACTTCTCCCATCAGGCCTAAATTTTTTGGATAGTCCATCCGCATAGGTCCGATCAGGCCGATCAGACCAATGCGGCCATTCGGCAATTTGCATTTGACCATCACCGCGGCCGTGTCTTTGCCAAAAGGGTTGTCTCTGCCAATCATAACTTGCGGTTCGCGATTCAGCTCATCGAAAACTGTGCCAACTACCTCATCGAACCGATCCAACAATGTCGAAACGGAGCGCACTAAATCCAAGTCTTGAAAATCAGGTTTTTGAAAAAGATTCCCAAGGCCGGTATAAAACGCCTGACCGCCGCCGAACGCGGCAATGGCCATGTCGCCGGACAAACGCACCAGCTCTTTGGAAAGCGCGCGCATCGTTTCTTCATCACTCCCGCCTTCATCGGCCGCTTGTCGCAACCCTTTCGACGTTCTATGTTTGACTTCGGACTTGGCAAACTTATTGATGTAATAGGAATAGCCCTTCTCGGTTGGCACGCGGCCGGCCGAAGTGTGCGGCTGGCGGATGAACCCACCGACTTCTAAGGCAGCCATCTCATTTCTGACCGTAGCCGGCGAGACACCCAAATCATAAGACTGGACCAGCACTTTTGACGGCACCGGCTCAGCCGTTTTGACGTACTCTTCGACAATGGCTTTGAGGATTTGCTCTTGACGCGGATCCATAAAATCAAATTAGCACTCCCTATTATAGAGTGCTAGCTTTTTACTGTCAATATCTCCTAGCGGGCCAAGCGCAAAGCCTCATCTTGAGCGTCAGCAAGGGCGTCCCGTTCCAATTGGGCCAGCTTGTCTGCCTCCCCACGAGCAGTATAAACCTCTTTCAACCGTGCCCGGGCCTCGGCTACGGTCGGATCCAATTCCGCTCTCCAGGCTGACACGAAAACGGCGTCATTCAAAAAACGCATTCCTTGATTTTCCATTTGCTTGCGCTTGTCATTGCCGCGGCGCAAAGCGCCTTCATGCCAACTTGCTCTCAATCCAATGGCAGACTTGGCTTTGGCGTATTGATCCGGTGCCTCGGCGTCTTCCAAGGTCAATTCCCATTCCTGCACGCGCGCTGGACTTTCCACCCGCGCTGGCGTTTCCCTTGGCACAGCCGCCAATGGACGTTCGGCTCGCGCAAAAATCGCGCCAGCAATCCCCACATCATCACCTTCTTGAACCAGCTCGGATGTTCCAGGCCGCTTGATGAAACTTCCCTTTTGTCGCTTCGACGTATCTTGCGACGCCTCTTGCGCCAAACCGGCAGAAATCTCCCGCATCGTTTTCCCGGCAGTCAATCCTTGTTCAATCAACTCCTGAATACGAGCCTTAGTCAGTACGTCATCAAGCCCGTCGCTAGTCGCGAAGACCATGTCGCCATCTTCAACACCAACCGTTCTTACTTGTACATTATGCTCATCTTCTTCTTTTCCTGGAGCCAAATTATCAAATGATTGATGGCGATTTTGATACAAAAACTCGGCCACAGATTGCTTTGACGTTCCCGAAAATTTTCTTCGCAAGTACTCCAAACGCGTCCGCTGATTGGCTGACAAAGATTTTTTTCCTAATGCCATTTTGATTCCGGCCAAAACCTTTTCTCTTGACGGTGAAGCAACGTCTTTCCCTTCATCAACAGATTGATCGACCGCGTCGCTAAATGTATCAGAAACAATTCCGGTCTCGGCTAACGCGTCAAGCAATCCCGAGCCGCGAGTCAATTTGATTAAACGCCGATCTTTGGCTTGATAATGATAAACGCCGCTGTCGCCAACATGGCCGACAGTGACGACGTTCTTGCCTTCGCTCGTGCGGTCGGTCAAAAAACTGGAAAAAGTGGTGTTGAAGATGCCCGGGATATCTCGGCCAGCTTGTTTGACCATCACTCCAGCCATGGTGATGGCGTTCTTGAGCAACTTCTCGCGTTCAGCATCAGTCATCCCCTCACGACGCCCGCGAGCAACTTGTTCTTTGACAACCTTGATCGCCATGCGGCTAGCCTCGCCACCGCCGCCTTTGGACGACGTACCATCAGCCACGGCAAAAAAACCATCTTCAGCGCAGGTGGTGTCTTCGCTGTCTCGATTTTCCACGGATTTGGCGATCACCGCTTCGCCCGCGTCGACGGCCAGCGGTTCAGATTCCAGACGAACCTCCGGCGCTTTACCTAAAAACCCCGGCATCATTTTATAGAGAAATTCACGCGCGGCATCGCCTCGAGACATAAGCAGAATTTACTGCGTAAACAGAGGCTACTTTAACAAATTTTTGATCAAAAGTCAAGCGCCCCAGCTGAGAGAGGCTGGAGCGCAAGGCGGTCCTGAAAGTCGTTCAGGCGGCAAAGAGGTAGGCGATGGCGGCGGAGCCATCGGAGCGCTGGACAAACAGCTGGATGTCGTCGATGTCGCTCACCAGGAATGGTTCCCTGAAGATGGCGGAAGTGACCCAGCCCTTCTCCAGGTCGTCGGCATCCACTGGAGTGACGGAGTAGAGGCCTGCGTGATCGAGGCGGCGACTGTTGCGCATCCTCAAGACCATCTTGACGTTGTCGCGAGCCCAGTGGAATCCCGGCCACTCGCAAAAGATGATCAGTTGGACTTCAGTGCTGTGCCGATCTTGAGGCAGACAGCGGATGGATTGCGAGTCTGCTCCACGAACCGTTGCCAGTCGCGAAGCGGAATCGGCGCTCATCGGAGAGACGTGCGCTCTGGCATTTGACCTCCATGCCAAGAATTTACCCTAGATCAAAAAGGGGACTTCGTCAAGTACGAAGTCAGACTGCCGATCCCAACTCATCGCCTGCCAGTCTTCACCCACGTCTTTTGATTCAACTGATTTTTTTTGAGCATCTCCGCGAAGCGCTCTCCTCCCAGCACCGAAGGAATGATCACAAAGTGCGCCCCATCGCGATACAAGTGGGCGGCGTGCTCAGACGTCTTGGCAGTGACAATCGTCACCCCGGTAAATTTTTTGTGTTTCAAATAATGGACGATCTGCAAGCTGACGTCTTCGTCGGGAATCGTTGAGATCACCAACTTGGCTTTTTCCAATTTCAAATCAGAAAGAAAATCGTGATCGCCGGCATCGCCGTATATAAAGGGAACGTGCCGAGCCGTCAGTTCTGTGGCGGCCGCGGGATCAAAGTCAACCACCACATACGGCTTACCGAGCGCTCGAACTTTTGGCAAAACAACTTCGCCCATGCGGTGCCATCCAAAAAGCACCACCTCTGGCGTTTTAATCCCTCGACGTTTTCCTAAACTGGCCTTTCCTTTTGGCTCAAACCAGCGAAAGAGCGGCGAGAAAAAATCATAAATCACGTCGTTGAAAGTGATCAAATAGGAGCTGACGGTGATGGTGATCAAACCGACCAAAGTGGCCAGAGTTAAAATCGACGGTTCAATCTGGCCGAGCTTGATTCCGGCGGCCAGAAGAATAAACGAAAACTCACTGACTTGGGCCACGGTGGTTCCAGCCATAAAACCAACTCGCGGATGATAACCAAGGGTCCGCAAAAGAACGAGCACGATAAACGGATTGCCGATCAAAATAAAGACGGAGAAAACCGCCACTGGCACAGCCAACGCCTCCAGGCTGGGCAGGGTCAATTGCGCGCCCAAGAAAACAAAGAAAATAATCAGGAAAAAATCACGTAGAGGCCGAAAGCGCGCGGCCAATTCCTTGCTCCAGCCAGTGCCGGCCAAAGACAGTCCAGCCAAGAGAGCGCCGAACTCGATGCCAAATCCCAGCACCGAAAGCAATCCGGCCAAACCAAAACACCAAGCCAGACCAAAGAGGAAAAGCAATTCTTGAGAACGAGCGGCGTAAGCAGTCAGTCGCGGCAGGACAAATGTTGAAAGCAGGAAGACGCCGACGATGGTCAAAAGCCATTTGCCAAGAACCAAGGCGGCGATGGACTCAAAACTTTGTCCGCTGCCGACAGTTCCCAAAAACAATAAAATAAACATGGCGATTAAATCCTGAACGATCAAAAGTCCGACACTGATGCGGCCGTATAGCCGATCAAGGTCGTCTTTGTCCGAAAGCAATTTGCCAATAATGATGGTTGAGGAAAAGGTGAAGGCCAGGCCGAGGTAAAGCGAAGTAGCAAGATCAAAATGCAAGGCTCGGGCGAGGAAATAACCAATGGCCGAAGTGAAAACAACTTGGCCAAGACCAACGCCAAGAGCGGTCCAGCCAACTTCTTTGATGTGCTTCCAATCAAGATTGAGGCCAACTGTAAAAAGCAAAAAGGCCACTCCAACGTCGGAAAGAGTGGAAAAAAAATCCGCTTGGGAAGACAGGCCTAACAGTGACGGCCCAATCAAAACGCCGGTCAAAATGTAAGCGATGATGAGCGGCTGGCGCAAACGGTTGATCAAAAAAGATAATACTGCGGCGACCACAATCACCACGCCGATCTGCACAAATAATTCCCCCAAAATCATACTTCGAGAATTATAACACAACTCCTTGACAAAAACGAAAAAATAAACCAAGGTTGAGTCGGAGGTCAATCATGTCGGACAAAGAATACATCGGAGAAGATGGACTGCGGACGATTCTCAAGCAAATCAAAGTCGAGGAGATGCGGCCGCTGCTGTCTCGGCCGTGCGAAAGCGATCGCGTTCAGCTCTTCCGGCGCGGCTGGACGGAGATATTGGGACAGCTCCTCGTTCCCTGTACCATGGCGGATGAGCGGCCGGATGGCGACGGTCTTCGCTTCCGCCAGCTCTTCGTCCGTCGAGTCAACATCTGGCGTCAGACGCGAATCAACAGCGACATACGGCAGACGATCGGTCAGATCGTCACGGATCTCGAAGCGCCCTCCGGAGAGGTCATCGAGGCTGTGCTGCTGCTTGAGGGCTATCCGGCCACGGATTTGTTCGACTTCCTCGGGCGCCAGAACCCGGTCTACAATCTGACCTACGCCTCGCGCCTTTGATCGTCCAACTCCGACCGCGAAGCAACTCGCCGCTCGCTCAAGCCCACGCTTGCGAGCGGCTTCTCCTTTAATCAATGGGGCTGTCGCCAGTCGCAATCGTCGTGCAAAAATCGCTATCCAAATGGATGGCGATTTTTGGTGACCTCACCGGGAATCGCCCGCACCTCTCGTCTCGCCGCCGCTCGACTCGGGCTGGGCACCGTCTCGCGATGCCGATTGGTATCGGCATATCGCTCCGACGTTTCGATTCCCCGACGGACATGCCGCAGGGCATGTCCTTTCGGTCACAAAAAATACCAGCCGGAGCTGGTATTTTTTGGTGACCTCACCGGGAATCGAACCCGGATTACAGGGATGAGAACCCTGCGTCCTAACCGTTAGACGATGAGGCCGTGTTTATTTTGCGAGCCCAACGATAACATGACAAAAGACGGGCGTCAATTGGCTTTTTGATCTTAAGTATGCCATCATCAACGCGGAGATGAAACCATGACCACGACCCTCATCGTTCTCGACGGCCACATGATGGACTACATGGTGGAAGGGGCAGACGACCTGCTTCTTCAGTCACTCAACATCGACCCTTCAAGCGAGTACCTCATGGTGGACGCGGTGGAGTGGGAAAGGCTGGCTGATCTTTGTCGGCATCGAGGCCTGCTCCCGACGATGATGGTCGGGGGCGCTGGGGCCAACACCGCTCGCTGGTTCGGCCGCCTCGGCGGGCAAGTCCAAGTCTACGGACAAGTCGGACAAGATGAAAACGGACGGACGCACCTGGCCCAGCTCTCTCGCGACCTCTGTGATGTTCGCGTGCGCCAAGTGGCCCAGCCGACCGGCCGATCGCTCGTCCTGGTGCGGCCGAATGGTGGACGCGTCATGCGTTCTGACATCGGCGGAGGCATGTACTTCGACGACGAGGCCACCGTGAAAGCTGGAATCCAACCCAACACCTGGCTTCATCTGACCGGCTATCTGCTCAATCAAGCGTTTCCTATCCATCGGGTGGCTTTCGCCGCCATGGAGACGGCCACCGACCTTCACGTGCCGATTTCCATCGACCTCGGCTCCGGGGCCTATCTTGGTCGCGAGATCATGCGCCAAGTGATCGAACGCTACAATGCCACA
>JBBTSK010000055.1:0-753 GCA_038078795.1 Patescibacteria group bacterium | reverse complement strand
CACAGTCCTGTTCCTCAACCACAAAGAGGCGGAGATGCTGGGACTCGGCGCTCCAGAACAAGCCGCCAGGCAACTTCTGGACTGGACCACGAGCGAGCGCGGAGCCGTCGTGGTTGTGACCCAAGGGGAACGCGGCGTTCTGGTACACAGCGCCGGGGAGCATTTCACTGCTCCGGCCAGGCAGGTCGTCGTTCGCGACACCACCGGAGCCGGAGACGCCATGGCCGCCGGTTTTCTGCTGTCTCTGACGCGTGGGTCGCCTCTGCGTGCTTGCGCCGACTACGGTTGCAAAGTGGCCGCGGAAACGGTTCAGGTTCTCGGCGGCCTGCCTGCCAACGACAACCTCTAACTCTCAACGACCGCACCCCAATGCTTCATCTCGAAGCCGCTTCATGGGATGCGGTCTTCGATTTTATATCAAAATGAAATTTCCCCTTGTCGCAACGCTTCGGCCAAGTCTGCTGACGAACGACTGGCGATGGCGGACAAAAATGCTGAACGGTCAGGCTCGGTCATCAAAGCCGGTTGGCTCTTGACGCTTTCAAGCGGATACAAAGTGGCGGTCATCAATCCGTCGGCGGTCAAATCTATCCCTACCGCCAAACCTTGTTGTGTCTCCACGGAAAAATACTGATCAAAAATAAAGTTGCCTAGAGAGTAAAAAATAAGTTTGTCGTTGTAACTTTCTACCTCCTGCACCACGTGCGGATGCGCGCCAATAATGAGGTTGGCTCCGGCGTCGATGAGACGATG
>JBBTSK010000054.1:0-2580 GCA_038078795.1 Patescibacteria group bacterium | reverse complement strand
AAGCCGTCGACAAGCATCCGGAAGTTTTTGATTTTCCTATTTGGCATGAGGCCAAAGCAACCTACGGAGATCGCGTGCAGACATTTCATGGAGATCGCGCGGAGTTGGCACAAATTCCTGATGCGAGCATTGATGAATTAGTTGCATTGGGGACCATGGGGCAACCATCAGAGACCCTTGTGGCGTTTGATCGAGTTCTGAAGAGCGGCGGGTTGCTGCGTTTTGGAACCGGTGGAGGTTACGCTGAAACGATGATGGCTGAATGGGGTCCAGAGTTGGCCGCTTTGGGCTACCAACCGGTTGACAAAACCTCGTATGACTATATTCCAAAAGCTGATCAGAAAAAGTTTTCTTACACCGTCTTTTTGTTTCAGAAGCCGTAATACTTAAATTTCATGATCATAATGCCAACCACTTGAGCGGGCTCTAAACTTTATGTCGACAAGCGAGGCGCGGGTCCAGGAGGATGAGCCGTAACGGGTTTGGATTTTATCGAGCGCGCCGGTGACGGAGAGCGCTTTTTGTTTTTCTTTGAAAAGAGAATTTGTCTCAACGCCAGGCGTCAACATCCCGGCAGTAATGCCGATCAAGCGGACTGGCGTGCCATCCCACCATTTTTCTACAAGGCTCCAGGCGATTTTGAAGAGCGTCAGCCCGTCAGCCGTTGGTTCGCGGAAACGATGTTGTTGACTGTGACTTTCGAGATCATTGAAACGGATGCAAACAGAAACAAGCCCAGCTAGCATTCCATTACGTCGCAATCGCCAAGCGACCTTGTCGGCCATGGCTAACAGATTACGCTTGATTTCTCGGACGTCGTCGATGTCGCGCGGGAAAGTGTAGGAGTGGCCAACAGATTTCTGCGCTTCATCGACTGATACAACAGGGAAGTGATCGCGGCCAAAGGCGGCTTCGTGCAACCAGCGTCCCCAGCTTTTAAATTCACGCGTCAGCATGTTGACGTCGGCGTCGCGCAAACTCTGGACGGTGGTGATCCCAAGTTCTGCCAAATGTTGTTCGGTGCGGCAGCCGATGCCGCAAAAGTCACGCAGTTGCAGAGTGTTGAGAAAATCAATGACGCGTTCAGGAGGCACCACCGTCAGCCCGTTGGGTTTGTGCGATTCTGATCCAAGTTTGGCGATCAATTTATTAGGGCCAATGCCAATTGAGGCGGTGATGCATTCGCCGCAGATTTCTCGCAGTCGTTCGCGCATTTGTTGTGCCATGATCGTGGCGCCAAAATAATCGCCAGCATCTTTGCTGACGTCGAGATAGCATTCGTCGACTGAGGCTTGTTCGACTTGGTCGGTGAACTCGTAAAAAAGTTGTACGAAACGGTGCGTGATGTCGGAGTACTTTTCCGGATCGCCCGGGACAATGATCAACGATGGACAGATGCGCATGGCTTCGACAGTGGACATGGCCGTGCGCACGCCAAGTTTTTTGGCTTCGCGCGAGGCGGTGGCGATGATTGAACGCTGAGATTCGGCTTGTCGGGTCAAATCAAAGGCTTTGCCAGTGACCCCAATTGCCTTGCCGCGCAAAAACGGATTGGCTTGTTGTTCAACAGAGGCGAAATAGCTGTTCATGTCTACATGCATTACTATTCTCTTCATAGTTATTCATGCCTGTCCTTCCGTAGCTCCGAAGGAGCGAAGGAGGGTCGATGTGCATGATGATTCTGTCCACAGAGATGGCTTGTCTTTTAGCAAATTTATGTCAGGACGAGTAGGCTATCTTATAGATTTTAAGCGGGGGAGTATGTTGGAAGAACGTCTGGCTGATTTTCGGGTTAGTCTGACAGATTCAGCCGACTGGGTCGGTCGACAGCTCAAACGATTGACCAGCACCATGTATCAAGACAAGCTCTTGACAGCCGATCATCTCATTGAGATTCACGCGAAGTAGCATTAGCCATCCGAGTACAGCTCGACCAAGCGCCATTCCAAAATGTCCGGGTCGAGTTTTAATTTAAAGGCGTTGGCGTCATCGGAAACCGAAAAGTAAAACAAACGTTTGGTGCCTTCGCGGCCGGTGTGAATGAGATTGACTTGCTTAATGTTGTAGATTTTTTCTTGCCACTTCATGCGTAGCGGGCGCACCTGTTTGCGTTCAAATGAAGCGAGTACTTCTATTGGGTCATCGAGGAAAGTATGCATAGGTCGTATAAGTCCAATCGGACTTATTAAAACAAGTGAGACAACACATTGCGCACCGACTGCTTGAACTTGCGGCGGCTGGTGTGCAAACGCAGCATCTTACGCGCGTGTTGGATCCGACGATGGGTCTTCCGCGGGACAAAGGCCATGGTGACGGCGTAGTAGCGGAGGGTTGTGTCAGACATAGGCGTAAGAGTTATGAATTATTTTTTTGAGTACAAAAAACAAGCCTTTTGTCATTGCGAGCGGAGCGAAGCAATCTCTCGCTTGAGATTGCTTCGTCGGCCGGTTGCCTTCTTGCAAAGACAAGTTAAACAGTCGAAAACTTTCTAATCACTCCACGAACGACCCCTTGAATATTAATATCTCCGTTGACGATGATTGGTTCCATGGTGGAGTTGGCCGGTTGCAAGCGAATGTG
>JBBTSK010000053.1:0-2480 GCA_038078795.1 Patescibacteria group bacterium | reverse complement strand
CGGTAGCAGTGTCGCCCACTACATCTGTTTTGCGATAATCTTGGCAGGAGTCAGTCACCGTTACCGTGTCGCTAAAGCGTCGATATTCAATGACCCCGTTCTCGTCGTAAAACTCGCGGCAATCGGGCTCGGTGAAAATGTCGTCATGCTCATCGCAAGCGGTGTCGGCGGCGATGGCGCTGGCGTCGTCATTACAGGTGATGGCGGAAGAGGTCGTTGTCCAATCGGTACAAGGAGCGTCGCTTACGTCAGACTGCAAAAGGCTCCAGCTTTTCAATTGGAATCCATCCAGGTCTGACCCTTCCCAAGTGTAATAGTTGGCTTGGTCGGCGGTTTGGGCGGTGGTCAAACAAGCCCGCAAATAGGTGTAGTAAGAAAGCGACTCGTCGGCCAAATTAGTAAATTCGTCACAGCCGACGTAAGTTTCACTACAGCTGACGGCGGTAGCAGGAATAAAGTAGACTGGGAAGTCACCGTCGGGTTCGTAGTTGGTTGGCTCTTGCTTGTAGGTGTCATAGCCAGCGCACTCGCTTGGGCACTCATCCAAATCCGATGTAATGCCCGGCACCGACGGATCGCCGTTGACCGGGGTATACAAATCACAACCAACATCTTGCGCTGAACAAACCGCGGCGTAACTTCCGCACTCCTCGGGATCAACATCGGAGTCGCCGGTACAGCCGAGATAACTTGGCGGCAGTTGAAAATAATCAAGGCTCATGTCGGCCACGGCCGAACCATAACCATCACGATAGTCGCTGACATCCTCCCCGGCTTCCAACTGCACGCCGTCGATGTATAAACCACTAGCGATAAAATCAAGGTACTGCACTCTGGCGCCAAGATCGGCGCTCTCAAAAGTTGGCGAAGTAAAGACGCAAGCAAAACGCTCATAATCGTCATCGTTTAGAGTGACGCTCATTTGAATTGATTCCATCGAGCCGTCGCCGTCGAGATCAGCCAAAGAACAATTATCGTCGTCATAACTGGTGCCGGACAAGTCCACGGTTTCACTGCCATCTTCCGAGTCCATGACCACATAAACCGTGGCGGTGTTACTGCCTCCGCTGTTTTCTTTGGCCGCGTAAAACGACAAGGTATAAAAAGTCGACGTTTGAATGGGAATACCGCTTTGATAAATAATCCCGTCAACGCCGCTTGAGCCGGCTTTGCCCGCCGAGCTCCCGAACTCGGCGACATTGCCGGTAACGTCATAAGCCGAGCCACCAGTCAAAGTCCAGGCGTCAGGAACGCTGTCATCGTCGTCATCAGTTTCAAAGCTGGGATTCAAAACCAAATTCAAAGAGACCTCGTCGGTTTTGGCGATAACTCGAGCACAGCCGACGTCTTCCTCATCACATTCCTCAAAAGTCTTATTAAAATACAGCCGACTTTGGTAAGTCTCGTCGTCAGCGTCATCGCTGGTCAGGTCATCTCCCGCCGGCCAATCAAAAGCGTCGTCGCTTTCTTCTTTGGTCGTTTGATACCACAAACAGCCGGCGTTATCGGCGTCACAGCCTTGAGGATCAACGGTGTTGTAGAGCCAGTCCCCTTCTACGCCATCGCCGTTATCAAAGGACAGACAAGAAGCAAACTGCTCGGGACAATCTTCGCCGCTAAAATTCCAAGTGTTTTTTTCCAAAGCGCAATAGCCATAGCCACCAACGCAAGCTCCGTTAGCGTCTTCGCGGATGCAACTGGGAGCGTCAGCGCATTCCTGGGCCCTACCGGTGCCGGTATCGGAAACCAACTGGCCGAACATGGCCGCGTCGCATTGCGTCGAAGGATATTTCAAAACCCAATTGGGATCAATCAGGTGATAGTAACCACTGTCAGCGTCGTCAAAAGAGTCAATCACCGTTTGCAACGAATCGGCGCTGTCGCCGCTTTGCAACTCCGCGGCCATTTCCCAACCGACCGGAATCACGCGGGCCAAACGCATGCGCACCAAGTTGGCATAACAGAAGCCGTAGCTATAACAACCCTTATCAATATTGCGGGAATCGGTGGAAGCGATCAGCGGCCAATCGCCGTTAATCAGGCTCTCGTCAATGGCCTCTTGAACCGTGAAGGGATCGCCGGAATCGGCCGAACCGACAGCGGTGGCAAAGTTCGAATCCATCACACAGTTATTGAGACCGCGGTTAGTGCTTTCGGGACAGGTCGTAAATTCGCTGATGATGTTGTAATTGTCGAGCTGAACAGGAGCCACCGCATAGATGGAACGGAAATGCGCTTCAGCCGCGTCGACGCCTCCACTAAACCCAATCGAAGCCACGTCGAAGGGACTGAACTGATCAATTTGCATGTCGAACAAACCGCTGTAGACGCGATCGGTCAGTTTGGAGAACAACGTGTTGCTGAAGGTGCTGAGCGCGGAAAGACCCAACTGCCCCCAGAGTTCCCTGGCTTGAAGCATGTCACTGAAAATACCCCTGTTGGATTCCTCGGCGCCAGGACCAGACCAGACTTGCGAAAAA
>JBBTSK010000052.1:0-3093 GCA_038078795.1 Patescibacteria group bacterium | reverse complement strand
ATTGTTTTTAGCCTTTAGCCACGTCATTTTGGCGCTGATCCCCGTCGTCCTCTTTTTCTGGCTCTTGAATCTGGACGTCACTCCCTCCGGCCGATTCATGATCCACTATGAGATTAACCGTCTTTCTCCGTTTATGGACCGCTTCCTTCCAGACACGCGAGTCACCACCCCTCAGGACGGTCCTGACGGCGCGTTTAGTCTAGTGGTTGATGAACCTGCCTATGCCGCTGTGCACGCGCCCGGTGATTTCGACACCCTCGAAGTAACATTGCAATTTCAAAATACAGATCAGCCTATTATCGAACTTGGCATTTTGCAAAACGATGATCCTTTGCAATATGAACTTCGGCCGATGCAAAATTTGATCATTGATAATTCGATCTGGGATCGCATCGAACAAGACGGCTTAGTGCTTCTTCAGCGCGCCAAAATTTACGGAACCATGGAGGACTTTTTAGCTTATCCGCCGGATCGCGACACTTTGGCGACTTATCATTATGATTTGCAACAGCCGCTGATTATTCCTGACTACGTCGCGGCCAACGCGCTGACGACGACCAACGTCAGCCTGCGCGGCTATCACGAGTATTTGACCTACATCAAAAATGAGCCGTTGTTGATTCAGGCTGACCTGATGGACATGAACCGCGAGGCCGGTGATGATCCGGTCGAGCTATTGGTGTTTGACGCTGACGGCGTTTTCGTCGCCAATCAGTTGTTGGAAGATGATGGCGTGATCGAGGCCAGTAATCAAGGATCGGCGATGCGCTCGGTGGCGCTTGTTAAAAATGATTTGACCGAAGGCGTTTACAAAGTCATTTTGAAAGCCGATCGCGATATCTTTTTTCGTCGCTTGACCACCCGTCAGCGCTATATGACTTTTATTGGCTCGATCTATCTTGGCGATGAAGTCGGTTACAAAGACGATCCGTCGCCGATCAAATTTTGGACTGATGGCAAGCGGTTGTCGTTTTACACTTATCATGCCGACGCCGCCGAGCGCGTCACTGTTGGCACGGGTTCGCTGGCTTTGCCGGAAGCCCAAGTGCGGTATGATTTTGAGGTTGTCGATCCGTGCGTGGTGCCGGTTTCCGCCGCGGCTGGGGATTTTACGATGACCCAAGATGGGGTGGTGGCCTTTGATACCAATCAGTTGTTTCATCCTTACCCGACGCGGCTAAACTCGACCACCGATCTCGACGCGCTGGGGATCAATTTTATTATCGCCGAGTACACCGCGCCGACGCAGAAAGGTGCGTGGACTTCGGCCATGGTAACGTTTGATCTTGGTTCAGCCCTCAACACCGACGGCGATATCAAACTTGTGCTCTCCGCGCCAGGAATCAAGACTCTGCAAAAAAACTTCAAGCTCCACGCCATCAATTTGATCTTCATCCGTCCAGCGCTCGATTCGTCGGAAGTTTGGGACAAGCTCAAGCAATTCATTAACCTATGATTACTCGCACCGCCTACATCGTCTCCGCGGTTTCCTACGTCATCTTTCTGGCGCTTGATTGGTTGCGTCCTGGATTTGTTTCTAACTTTTTTTCGCCACATATTTTTCTTCTAGCCGCCATCATCTCCGGCATCCTCTGGGCCCGTCGTCCCCATACACCAAACACCATTACCAACTTCCATACACCAATCCACAACTTCCAATCTTTATTCCCTATTTTCCTTTTAGGCCTCCTCCTAGCAATTTTCGCTTGGACCGAAGGCCGTCCTTTTGGCGACCTGCGCGTCCTGGTCACTCTGGTCGCCTTTGTTGTACCATTCCTCGTAGTCAGCTCACTTAAACACGATTAGTATGGCAGACTGTCTATTTTGTAAAATCATCGCTGGAGTGATTCCGTCGCATAAGATTTATGAAGATGACGCAGTGGTCGCTTTTTTGGATATTCATCCAGTTTCGACTGGTCACACCCTAGTCGTTCCTAAAGCGCACTCGACTAGCTTGCTTGATATTTCGTCTGACGACGCGCAAGCGGTGATGATCGCGATCAAAAAAATCAGCGCGGGGTTGCTGGCCGGAGTCGGCGCGGACGGACTCAATGTCGGATCAAATTGCGGGGAGTCGGCTGGTCAAGATGTCTTCCACACTCACATCCACCTCATGCCTCGTCAAACCGGTACGCCGCGAACGTTTGTGCAAATGACGGTCAGCCAAGACGACCTCGCCGCCACGGCGGAAAAAATTCGTCAAAGCCTATGATGTTAGACACACTGATCGATCTTTCTCTTCGCGGGGCTGAACAGCCGGTGGAGTTTTGGCGGGCAAATTTTTCTCGATTGGTCAGTGAACTTCTGCCAGAGCTTGAGCAGATTGAACTCCCGAGCGACACGACTGCCCATCAGCAACTTCAAAAAATGATCGCCCTTTTAAAAAATCCACAGGCCAATGAATTTGAACTGGCACGTTCCTTGTCTGATCTTTCAACCGTGTTTTTGTCTGGTGTCCCGGCAGATGCCACGGAGAGTGTTCAGCATTATTTTCAAGCGAGTCGCGCATTTTACAGTCGAGCGCAAACAGCGGAGTTGTTTCGACAATAGCGTGTCAAACTTGCTGATCGGTCAGCGGACGATCAAAAAGCTTATGACGCGCGTTTATTTCAAAATGATGGGATGACCTATTGTTTGGAGTTTTATTTAGCCTTGTATAAAGCTGTTTTAGACGCTCCAACCGAGTCGGCAAAAAGAGCCTTGATTGAAGGCGCGGAGATCAATTTAGGCTTTGGCGGCGTGCCTGGTCTTTTGGAAGACCTCAAACACGACGAAGTGCTGACCAAGTTTCTTTACAAAATCCTTAATCCGTCCACGCGCGAGCAATTGACAGGCGAATATTACAAGCTTAAGATAGTGGTGACCAACGAAGCGACGATCGACGTGGTTGTGAGCGCGATGAAGGTGTTTCTTCATGTGCTTATCGCTGCTTTTCGTTCCAACGGCATCGAACGCCTCGCGAGTGCTTTTTTTAAGCCGTATGGTGACCAGCCGAGATTAGAAGAAATAAGTTTGTAAAAATATGGGAAGATTTTTAGACATTCTGGCAAAGAAACGCGGCCAAGAAGACGGAAGTAAAATAGAACGTGAAGG
>JBBTSK010000051.1:0-4712 GCA_038078795.1 Patescibacteria group bacterium | reverse complement strand
TTTTGACGACGGCGCGTCACCAAGCGACGCCAATAAGGCCCAGCGCAAAGCTTCCAAAATCTCGTCTTCCAACGGCGCCACTCGCGCCCCGGACTCAACCGCCTCAACAGCGATCTTAATCGCCTCTGCCGACTGTTTTTTCGCCACCGCTTCCAGATAACGCAGAACAATATCAATGTCCGTGGTCGGGATAATCAGTGAAGCTTCAGCCATAGTGACTTTTTGACCGTCAGCCAACCCCAAAATTTGTCCAAACAAACTTTCGGCGTCGCGCAAACAGCCTTCACTAAGCCGAGCGATGGCTCGCAACACATCTTCGTCAACTTTAACCGACTCTTGTTTAGCCATCCATTGCAAACGTTCAACAACGTCAACCGCGCTAAGACGATGAAATTCAAAACGCTGGCAACGTGATAAAATCGTGGCCGGTACTTTGTGTAACTCAGTGGTCGCCAAAATAAACAAAGCGTGGGCCGGCGGTTCTTCCAAGGTTTTCAGCAAGGCGTTAAAAGCGTTCGGGCTGAGAGCGTGGACTTCATCAATGATATAAACTTTTTTCTTCAACTGCGACGGGGCGAAACGCACGCCGTCGATGATATTTTCGCGAACATTCTCAACGCCGGTGTGACTGGCGGCGTCGATCTCAAAAACGTCCATGGTTTTACCTTGCGAAATCGCCAAACATCCAGGGCACGAGCCGCACGGTTCCCCGTCCTTGAGTTTGCTGCAATTCACCGCCTTGGCCAAAATGCGCGCCAAGGTAGTCTTACCCACCCCCCGCGGCCCGGCAAAAAGATACGCATGGGCCACCGTCCCTTGCTTCAATTGATTCTGCAAAGTGGTTTTAATGTGGTTCTGATCGCAAACCTCAGCAAAGGTCGTGGGACGGTATTTACGGTAGAGTGTTTCGCTCATAGTGGGATGAGTTTATCACATCTTCAGCGCTTCACAATATTCTCTACCGCCCACCAGGTTGAAGGGGCACCTTTGGGAACCAGAATGACGACTTCGTCGCCTGGGGCGCCGTGATAATAAGTCACTGCCGCCAGAATCAGTCGCCACTTGGTTCCATCAGAACCGACGCAAACGTAATCGCCTGTTTGGGTGTTTTCAGCCAACCTGCCGACGACTCGGCGGCGCTCCATTGGCCCAATTTGTTTGAAAACGAAACCGCCGTCGCGACGAATGACCAATTTCAACATATCACCTTCCACCAAACGCGACTTGGAAGCGTAGTTAGGCGGCACGTTGTACATTTGGCCGTCTGATCCAACCATGTCGCAACCGTCGAATACTCCTTCGATGGTGCGCAAGCCCGTGGCCTCAGCCACGTCAGCGTCGAGCCGCTGTTTACTCTCGGAGAGCTCGCGGACGATCTCCTCCCGTCCCTCGCCGTCTTGCAACATGGCCAGAGCGTTTTCCAAACTGTCCTGCATCTGTCGCAAAATTTTGATCGCCAGATTGGTTCGCGGATCGCGGCCGACGTCGTCCAAATCTGGTTCAGTGTAAAATTGATTTTGATTTTCCATATTTGATTTACTAACTCGCTGATCCTTACTCGTATTCCCCTTCGGCCAATTGCAGAACTCGCTTCTCTCACGTCGCTCGCGAGCGACGTGATCGTACGCTCAAACAGGCTGAATTGGCCTGCGGGAAACACTTCGTTCGTTGAGCTCGTTTAATTTCAATCCTACTGCAACCGGCGTAGGCGAAGCGGCGAGTGCCCTTTTTGACGAGCACGGAAAAAAGGGTGCCGCGAGACCTAGCCGGTTTAATATAAGAATCAACGAGTTACATCGAACTCGGCGGCGGCAATGATGTAACTTGGGCGCGAATTTGCGAGCGCTCCAAAATTTCCGCTTCGACAATGGCACGATCACGGCCATACTTCAATCGACACAGCTGTTTAATCGCTCCAGCCAGTTTAGGATCAGACGGCGGTGGCGGAAAAGTCTTCATGGTGAACGGCTTGACTTGGGTATTATCAACGATGATCTTGGAGTACCAAGTGAATTTATCAGAGTTGATCAAGTCATAACCAGCAAAGGTTGGCGAGAAAATCTTTTCCAGAATTTCTGAATCTTCGGGCCCGATGCGCGAAACAAACATCGAGCCGACGTTGCCCAAAACGGCGTCGCGAATTTCCGTTTTGTTGTCTTTGACCAACTGGCCCATGTATTGGTGACCGATGATTAAGTTAAGGCGATACTTGCGCGCTTCAGACAAAATCGTAGAGATGGAATCGGTAATAAAGTTCTGGAACTCGTCGATGTAGAGATAAAAGTCCTGGCGCTGGTCTTCGGGCATATCGGCGCGCGCCAAAGCGGCCATCTGCAATTTGCTGACGATGATCAAACCCAACAACGACGAGTTAACTTCTCCAGTTTTTCCTTTGGCCAAATTAATCAACAAAATCTTTTTCTTATCCATAACTTCGCGGAAGCTAAAACCGGATTTTTGTTGACCAATGATGTTACGCATCATTGTGTCTTCCACGAAACGACCGACTTTGGAAATCAAATAACCAAGCATTTCCGACTTATGAAAGTCCGACGTCTTAGCCACTTCGTTTTCCCAATACGAACGAACAACGGGATTTTTGACTTTAGTTACCCATTGTTTTTGGAAATCTTGATCGCTAAACATCCGCGGAATTTCGGCGATGGTGCCTTGCGTCGCCGGATCAGACATCAACGTCAACATGACGTTGCGCATATGGTGTTCAAATTGCGGACCGATCATCTCTGGCGGAAAAAGTTTGTAAAAAATGGAGATCATCTCTTGAGTGGCCATGTCTTGCTGGGATTCTGTGTCGACTTCCAGCATATTGAGTCCAACGGGACGCTCCAAATCGGAAGGGTCAAAAACGATCACATCGTCGATGCGATTTTTAGGAATGTGGCCAAGCAACCACTCGATCATGTCGCCGTGCGGATCAAGCACCGCCACCCCTTCGCCGTTCAAAATGTCTTGCAAAGCCATCTCCTGAATGAAGACCGTTTTACCGGAACCAGATTTTCCAATGATGTACATGTGACGCTGGCGGTCAGTCCGCTTGATGGCAATAGTGGTTTTACGACCGCGATAGACGTTGTATCCGAGCGTCAAATCAGCCTCTTGCGGTACCTCAACGGGCACTGGCGCGGTGCGGGCGGAAAGCCACAAAATGTTCGGCGTCTCCGTGGTTTTCAGCGGCTAATGCCAGATAGAGGCCATCTCTTCGGTGTTCAAAACAAGTTTGCGCGTTTCATCAAAGCCGCGATAAATAAACTTTTGGATCAAAAATTTCTTACGCATGGGAATCGCTTTGACAAAAGCGTTGCCGTGCTCGTAAATGCTGAACTGCGAAAACGCGCCCATGACGTCTTCCAACAGACGATGGGCCGCTTCGGACGTTTGCGCCGACACGACCAAACGGATGTTGACATCCAATCCGCCTTTGGCGATTTTTTCATCAACCCCTTTGGTCATGTCTTGTTCCGCCTGGGTCATCATTGTCGAACCGCTCTGGCGTTGTTCGTCGGAAAGCTGGTCTTTACTTTTTGGGTTAATCCAAGCCATGATCCCGCCGCCACTTTTCCTGCCGCGGATCGCTTCTTCCAAACTCATCCCCTTGAGCATGTTTTTGCTGACTTGCTTACCGACCTTGCGCCACTTTTTGTGGGCTGGACGGATGATGTACTGAATAGCCACGCCGTCGGTCTCAGGAACTTTTGACAAAACGTTGGTCAAACCGTTCAGCGGATCTGACTCCAGTTTGCGATAAGTTTTAATAGGAAAAAACGCTTCACGTTTGAATTCCAAATAACCGCCGAGGATCGATCCGGTTGGCGAAAAAATATTGTAGTCCTCAACCTCTTCAACAAAAGCGTCTGTATGTTGAGCGGTCAACTGCTGTTCCACGAAATCACGATAACGCTTGGGCACAGTCACGAAGAACTTGATCAACTTTTCGTGGGCCACTATTTCAAAGGCCAAATGATCGGTGCGGCCAAGAAGCCAGGCGATAACGCCTTTTTGATAGTGCAGGCCGGCAATGGAAGCAAAAAAGTTTTCGTCAATGCCGATTTCCTCTTGAACTTTTTGGGTGGTCAACTGCTCCTTAGTGTCTTCCTCGCGGCGAAATTTTGGCAGAGTCACCAACAATGTAACATTAGCAAAGGCCCCGCCGTGACGATGTAAAAAACGATGGGAAATAAAGCGGATCAAAAAAACCGCGGCGACCAAAATCAACGGCCACAAGACCAAAACCAGAACCGTGATCAACGATCCCGTATCAACACCCGCCGTTGTTGGCGCCAGCGCTGATCCTCCTACTGTTCCGAATTCAGTTACGAACATATCAAGCCGACTAAAATCAGGTAGAATCTTTCTTATGCTCCTCGGCAAGCGCTTGCAGCTTGTCGGTTTTGATTTTGGATTCCTGTTCCAAAAAAAACTTGTTGACGCCGGGGATCAATTTCAGCCAGTGGACAATCAAATTCAAGATTCGTCGACCGTGAAACTTTCCGTGCCAAATCATTTGACGAATAATCCCCGCCGCCTTCTCCCCTTCTTGTTTAAACTTTTGCTGTCGCTCTGGCGGAAGTTGCTGGTACAAATCTTCTAAATCTTCCGCAAGGACTTCTTCGATTTCCTGCGTTAGTTCGTCTTTGACAACAACCGCCGACGTGGCGACTGGCGTTGAAACAACCGGCGCGGAAGTCGGTACA
>JBBTSK010000050.1:0-1012 GCA_038078795.1 Patescibacteria group bacterium | reverse complement strand
TCGACCCTCGAAGACGAAGCGCGACAGACGATCGACCGCATCTTCGAGCTTCATCAAAACGGCGTGTCGTTGTCTGAATTCGCCATTCTGGTGCGCGCCAACGATTCGGCATTGCCGTTCATCCAGCATTTGGAAATGCGCGGCCTGCCGTATCAGTTCATGGCTTTGCGTGGGCTTTATCGTAAGCCGATTATTCTTGACACCTTGGCTTTGCTTCGCGTTGTTGATCAGCCAATGCACAGTCAAAGTGTTTATCGCGTTTTGAGTCATCCAGCGATAGGCATCAAACCAAACGACCTTATCCAACTCACCCACGAATGTTATCGTCGAGGGAAGTCGTTGATTGACGTGATGAATTTGGCGATGACCCTGCGCGGTGTCGCTCCGGAGACGAGTGAGCGTTGTGCAGAGCTCCTGCAGACTTTTTCGCGACTTCGATCAGTCGCGGCGCGCAAGCCGGTCAGCGAATTATTCGTCGCGGCTGTTAAGGAGGCTGGCTTGCTCGGCTATGTCAGCACGCTGTCTGAACGCGATCAGCAAGAGAATTTTCGCTTGCTCCAGCAGTTGTATCAGCGCATGAAAGGCTTTGAGTCTATCACGGCTGATCACTCCTTGCGCCGATTTTTGGAAGAGCTGGAACATGAACAGGCTTCAGGCGATGAAGGCGCGTTGAAGATGGATCCGGAGGTCGGACCGGAAACGGTCAAAATTATGACCATCCACGCGGCCAAGGGTTTGGAATTTGGCCACGTTTTTATCGTTAACCTTGTTGATCGTCGGTTTCCAACTTCGGAAAAGAAAGATGCCATCCCATTGCCCGACGCGTTGATCAAGGAACAATTGCCGCAGGGGGATATTCATTTGGAAGAAGAGAGACGTTTGATGTACGTGGCTTTGACGCGGGCCAAGGACGCGGTTTATCTGACTTCGGCTGATGACTACGGCGGCCTGCGTAAGAAAAAGCTCTCGCGGTTTTTGGTGGAGATGGGATTTGAAAGATTTGAAAGGGGTC
>JBBTSK010000049.1:0-1833 GCA_038078795.1 Patescibacteria group bacterium | reverse complement strand
AATCGCACCACCAATGGGTGGTTTTTTAAATCCTGCTTCCGCGGCCATTCGACAACAATGACGGTGTCCGGCCGATGATATTCTTCAAGACCCATGTCAATGGCGGCGTGAGGCGCGCGATAATAATCGACGTGAACGATTTGCTTGATCGCCGGATGCGTTGTTGGATAAATATTCAACAACGTAAACGTCGGCGACTTTACTTTCGCTGTTGAGCCAAACGCGGCGGCCAATCCTTGAACAAAGGTTGTCTTGCCACTACCAAGCTCGCCAATCAAAGCGACAAACTCTCCGCCTTTCAAGGACTTGGAGAAGTCAGCGGCTATTTTTTTTGTTTGGTCGGCGGAATGCGTTGTGTAAATCACAAAGACACTAATCGAAGATTCGGATCGGCTTCAAGCGTCATTGGATCCACGAAGTCCTTGGCTCTCGCGCGAAAATACCCGGCCGCGGCGATCATTGCCGCGTTGTCAGTGGTGTATTTCATTAGCGGCACAATAAAGATGACTTTGGGGAATTGCTTTTTTATTGCTCTGGCTAATTTTTTGCGCAAATGTTCATTGGCCGCCACCCCGCCGGCAAGCAAAACGGTTTTAGGTTTGGTTTTAGCAATCGCCTTAGTCATCTTCCCCACTAACACTCCCACCGCCGCCTCTTGAAACGACGCGGCCATATCGGCTCGCAAACCGTCACCAAATGACGGGGCCCCAGTCACTTGGTGACAAGCCTCGCGCCACGTATACAACACCGCTGTCTTCAAACCAGAAAAACTAAAATCAAAATTATCAGCCTCCAGCATCGGCCGCGGCAAATCAAAGCGCGTGCCGTTACCCTCTTTGGCCAAACGCGCCACCGCCGGTCCGCCAGGATAACCCAAGCCCAAAATCTTGGCGACTTTATCGAAAGCTTCCCCAGCCGCGTCATCACGCGTTTCGCCAACCAGTTCGTAGCGGCCATGTCCTTTCATCAAAATGATTTCCGTATGACCCCCCGAAACGATAAGTACCAACGCGGGAAACTTCGTAGGGGTAGGTCTCCGTGCCTGCCCAAGCCAATTGCTATAAATATGCCCTTCCAAATGATTGACGCCGACCAGTGGCTTGTGCCAAAGCCACGCCAGCGTCCGCGCCATTTCCACGCCAACGCGCAACGCCGGCACAAGCCCAGGGCCACAAGTCACGGCAATGGCATCGATGCCTTTGTCGTCCGCACGGACGATGTTTCGAAGCATAGGAATGATCGTCTCTACGTGCTTACGCGCCGCCACTTCCGGGACGACCCCGCCGTACTTGGCGTGGAGTTTCATTTGTGAAGCAATAATATTCCGCCTAACTTTCAATCGGTCTTTTGTCCCCTCAACGATGGCCATTGCCGTTTCGTCGCAACTTGTTTCAATGGCAAAAATCCGCATATCAATACATCCTAACCCGCCACTGTCACCTTGCCAAGCCTCGGATGGGGTCAGGTCTTTATTATTGCATTCTGGTCTGACTATTCATTATCTGCCGTGATAAATTCCTAAATTCCTTTACAAGAGGAGCCACAAGCCCCTTTTTTATATTAATGCAAAATTAAAGACCTGACCCCATACCACGCTCTGGTGTCACAAAAAATCCCGTAGCGTTGCTACAGGATTTTTTGGTGACCCCAGGGAGAGTCGGCCTCGGCTCTCGGGTCGCCAGCCGCGACCCTCGGCCTGGCCACCGGCTCGCCATGCCGATTGCTGTCGGCATATGGCTCCGCCGTTCGCCTCTCCACGCACATGCCGTCTGGCATGTGCTCTGGTGTCACATAGAAAAAACACCCACGAAAGGTAGATGTTTTTTCTGGTGA
>JBBTSK010000048.1:0-1316 GCA_038078795.1 Patescibacteria group bacterium | reverse complement strand
TGCTCCCGCGCCAGCCGACGGATCGTCTGCGCCGTCACGGTCGGATGGTCTCCATATAGCACCATCACGTGTCCGGTATCCATAAAATGATCCCTGGCGCACATGACCGCGTGTCCAGTGCCCAATTGTTTTTCCTGAACCACATAGCGACAAGCCCGAGAACCAAGCGTCTGGCAAAACAAATCACGGTTGTCCGGAGCGGTAATGATGATCGGTTCGCCGTCGACTTGCGACTCGTTGACCGCGTCGATCAAGTGGCGAATCATCGGCCGTCCGTGAATCGGAATGAGCGGCTTAGGCAAGTCAAACCCCAAGGCTTCCATGCGTTTGCCTTTTCCCGCAGCCAAAATAACGATTTTTATATCTGACATAAGACCTATTGCGCAAGCATCATAATCTAGCTTAACCACATTGACAAGAAGCGTCAGTGGTGTGTAATAAGAGGATATGAGACTTTGGCCGATGACATCTCCCGGGACCTTCGCTGTTCAAACCGTCATAATACGGCCGCGACTTCGCCTTGCCACCGCCACCATGACCGCCGATACAGAAACGCCTCTCCATGAACACCCCTATCACGATCAATTCGTGCACGTGGCGGAAGGGGTGGTCATTCTGACCATGGGAAATGGAGATAGACGCACCGTTGCCCAAGACAACTCCATCATCGTCCCCGCTGGCCTTGCCCACAGTTTTTCCGCGGTCGGAGAAGTCCATTTGGTCAGCATCTGCCTCGGCGATGATGGAGCAGAGACCCGCCACCTCACCCGCCAGCCGATAAAGGCCTGGTTCCACAACGGACTTTATTATCTCCAAGGTTCCGGCATCCGTTTTTCCTTTGAGCTTCCTTGGAACGCCACCAACCAATACGGCCTGTTCGAACAAGAAATCAAGCTGAACGATATCGATTACATCCACCCAAGCGTCAAAGACTCGCCGGTGATCATCCTGCCCTCGCCCCGCCGAAGTCTTCGGGAAAGACTGGCGGGTTGGCAAATCAAAAAGAGATCCAAAGTTCTGGCGGCCACCTACTCTCGCCCTAACGGACTACCATCGGCCCCATGAGGCTTAACTTCCGAGTTCGGGAAGGGATCGGGTGTGACCCTCTGGGATGTGCCACCAAAACCTTAGATCTCTTTTGAAAATCCAGATTTGTTTGAGAATTGTAGAGAACAGTCTAACCAATGTCAACCATTAGTCATTTCGTGTTTGGAGAGCTGGACCGATTAGTACGCCTCGGCTGCACGTATTACTACGCTTTCACCTAGCGCCTATCAACCTGCTCGTCTCGCAGGAGTCTCATAGTGAATGTTAAT
>JBBTSK010000047.1:0-4802 GCA_038078795.1 Patescibacteria group bacterium | reverse complement strand
TTCTGGCTCCAGACTTCTGGGACTGGCGCAGCGGCGTCTTTGACTTGCGGCAAGGATTGCAGGTAACCGCGGGCATTGATCATCATCTCCTCGCTAGTACCGGGAACAAAAGAAACGGAAACGTCGATTTTGGCTTGCACCGCCTTAACCGCAGTCTGACCCAAGACACCCAAAGTCAACAGCATGTTGACGATCAACAAAGTCAACACCAAAATTGTGATGGTGATCACCGACAACCAAATGTTGCGCCAAAAATTCTGGATGGCAAATTTAATAATGCGATAAAAAGCAATCATAGTTTGTATCTCCCCTCCTCGACATCGGAAATAATTTGTCCGCCTTCAAGAGTGATGACGCGCTTCTTGAGTCGATTGACCGCTTCGCGATTGTGGGTTACCAAAACAATAGTCGTGCCAAAAGCGTTAATCTTATTAAGCAAGTCAATAATCTCGTGGGTGTTGATAGTGTCTAAATTACCAGTCGGCTCATCGGCCAACAAAATCTTGGGGCGGTGCACCAAAGCCCGAGCGATCGAAACGCGCTGCTGCTCGCCGCCGGAAAGTTGATGCGGATAGCGCTCCCCTTTTCCTTCAAGTCCGACGATCCGCAAAACATTAGGCACCACTTCTTTAATCCGCGACGGTTTTTCCCCGGCCACCTGCAAAGCAAAAGCCACATTTTCTTCAGCTGTTTTTTTGGGAAGCAATTTGAAGTCTTGAAAGACCACCCCAATTTGTCGACGCAAAAGCGGCACGTCTCCAGAGGCGATCTTGCTAATATCCCAACCGCCGATTTCAATCGTTCCTTTGCTGGGACGCTCTTCGGCAAACAAACATTTGGCCAGCGTTGACTTGCCAGTCCCACTACGCCCGACAATACAGACAAACTCGCCAGGCTTGATATGCAAGCTGACGTCCTTGAGCCCCACAATGTTAGGCGGATAAATCTTAGTAAGATTACGCAAGTGGATCATGGTTGACAGTATAGCAAATCTTTTCACAAACAAAAAATCTCCACGTATGTGAAGACTTTTTGGAGCCGGAGGCGAGAGTCGAACTCGCGACTTGCTGTTTACGAAACAGCTACTCTACCGCTGAGTTACTCCGGCAAGTAATGTGCATTGGAAAATAGGCTGTTTTCATTGGAGCGGGGTACGGGAATCGAACCCGCTTCTCAAGCTTGGGAAGCTTGCATACTACCACTGTACTAACCCCGCTTAATGAGTCCGAGCGGCATTAGCATAACGGAAAGTCCGATTACTGCCAAGGGGTCTATTTGGTCCGAGACGCAAACCGATAGTACGCCAACTTCGAAATCTCGGTGAAAACAAAGTCGGCCCCGGCGATCAGGACTGTCAGTCCAATCAAGATCGGGGTCAGCGGAATAAAATTAAAAAGATGGATGCCGATGGAAGTAAAGGGAATGATCAACCCAACAACGGCAGAGACGCCCGTCAGCAGAAGCATAATTCTACTTGGTCGGGCGGCGCGAAAGAACGGCAAACGAGTGCGCAAAGAATAGAGAATAATGACTTCGGAAATGATACTGCCCACAAACCAGGTAGTCTGCAAAATTTCTTTTCCCATCGGAAGAAAAACGGCAAAAAAGACCAGATCAAAAATGGTAGAAACTAACCCTATGCCGGTCGTAAACAAAGCCAAATCTTTCAGGTGATAGCGCTCCGGGCGCATGACTTCGCCACGATCGGTGGCGTCGGTAGCGATGACGATCATCGGCACGTCGGTCAACAAGTTGATGAGCAGTATCTGCAGTGGCAGGAGCGGCAGAAAGTCAATGAACAACGAGGCGATGGCGATGGCGTAAAAATGGCCGAAGTTCGAAGCCAGCGTTGTCTTGATGTATTTCAAAGTGTTTGCAAAAACGATCCGCCCTTCCATAATCCCGTCGACAACGACTTGCAAATTGCGCTCCAGAAGTACAATATCCGCCGCTTCCCGAGCGATGTCGGACGCGCTCTGCACCACCAGGCCAACATCCGCCACTTTGAGCGCCGGAGCGTCGTTGATCCCTTCTCCCAAAAATCCCACGCGGTATTTAGTTTGTAATAATTGAATAATCTCGTATTTCTGCCGCGGGGAAACGCGGGCGAAGACGTGGTGCGCCTCAACCGCTGTTTGTTTTTCCAGCGCGCTCATGGCGCTTAGCATCGTCCCAGTGATCACCGCATCAGGGCGGTCAATCAAGCCAATTTGATGAGCCACCGCTCCCGCCACCTCTAAACTGTCGCCTGTGATGACTTTAATCTTGATCCCCAATCGCGCGGCATCAAGAATAGCCGTTTTAGTTGACGGCTTGATCGGATCAACAAAAGCAATCACGCCGACAAACTCCAAGCCGTGCGATTCGTCGCTGGCCTGATAGCGTGAAGCCACTATGGTCTTCTTGGCAATCGCCAAAGTGCGCGCGCCGCTTTGCCCTTGAGTTTTGATCCATGTTTCGACTTCAGCCCGCTCGGCCGCTGTCAACGCGACGGCCGAAAGAACACTCTCCGGCGCTCCGCGAACAACAAGTTCATTACCACTTGCTCCTGTCACAAGAACACTATTGCGCCGACGCTCGGGATCAAACGGGATCTCAAACAAGACGTCGGCCTTCTTCGCTCCAACCGCCAAATCGAAGGCATCTTTAGAACGCGCGGCCAGACCGGCATAAAACAAAACCGACTTCTTCTCTTTCCCAAAAACATCTTTGACCTCCAGCCGGTTTTCCGTCAACGTGCCGGTCTTGTCCGTACACAACACTTCGATCCCACCCAAATCTTCAATCGAAGACAAGCGTTTAACCACCACCTTTTTTCTCGCCAAACGCAACGCGCCGTGCGACAACGAAAAAGTCGTCACCACCGGCAAGGCTTCCGGCACCACACTGACAGCCAAGGCGATGGAAAAGACCAACAATTGGCTGACGCTGACCGCGGCGCCGGTCAACCATTGCGCCAAAAAGAGCGCGGCCAAGGTCAGCAAAATAACGTATAAAATAAATCTGCTAAAACGATTGATCTCTTTGGCAAATCCGCTTTGACGCTTGATCGAGGTGGCCAAGGTAGCAACGTCGCCGATGACGGTTCGTCCTCCAGTCGTGAACACGACGCCTTCGGCGCGACCACTCAAAATCACCGTACCAAAAAAACCGATGTTGCCCGCGCGGTACGGCTCGTGAACTTGCTCTTTGCCAGCTTCAACACTTTTGCTGACCGTGATTGACTCCCCTGTCAGCGCGCTTTCATCAACAATGACATTTTCCACTTCGGTGAACCGCAAGTCTGCCGGAATCATGTCACCGGCTTCGAGCAGAACCATGTCGCCCGGCACGATTTCCGCGCGGTCAATCGTCAACACCTTCCCGCCGCGACGCACCCGCGAGGTCGGCTTCATGTACTGCTTAAGAAGCGAGACCATCTGCTCCGAACGATATTCTTGAAAAAAACTGATGACCGCGTTCAACACCACGAACCCGTAAATAATCACGCCGTCCAACTTCTCCCCGAGAACGTAGGAAATCAGCCCGGCGGCCAATAACAACAAAACAAACGACGAACGAAACTGGCGAAAAACAATTCTCCAGACGCGCAAATGCCCTGAAGCCAATTCGTTTCGACCGAATTGTTTGAGGCGCTCCGAAGCCTCCGCCGGCGTAAGCCCCGCGGCCAAAGTCACCGGAATTTCAGCAGCGACTTCTTCGACCGTCATCGCCGTAAATCGCGCGAAGCCTCCGTTCATAGTTATTCAATTAACCGATCAACTGCGCTGGCGGCGAGTTTATCATCGACCACTTGATCAAGCGTTTTCTTTTTGACGATGATGGCTTGAGTGCGAATTTGAATGTCGTTTGCATCTTCAATCAGCCAGGCGACTTTAGCCAAAACAAAAGCCCGCTCTGTTTCCATCACCGGAGTGATGCTCCCTTCAATGGTGGTCAGCAAGGCGTCCCACCCTTCAGGCAAGGTGGCGGCGGTCAAATATCCTAAATCTCCACCGTCGGAAGCGGAGGCGTCATCAGAATATTTTTCGGCCACCACGGCGAAACTAATCCCGGCGGCCAGCTCGCCAATCGCCTGATCAATCTTCCCACGTTTGTCCTCTTGAATCTCTGCCGAACTCCAAACCGTCGCTTCCAACTTATGGGCTAAAGCTAATGGAGCTAAGACAACCTCGGTAAAACCCGCCCCGCTCATATTGAGCTCGCTTTTGATCTTGGTCTTGAAGTCGTCGTCACTCATCTCCCCCATCAATTTGGTACGAGCCGCTTGAAGATCATCTTTGCTGACCTTAACTTCAAGATCATCCGCCAGTTGTTCCATCACCTCCTGACGGATCAAGGCGTCTAAAGCCACGGACAACAACGCTTCCTTGTCGCTAGCTTGCCCATCATCGTCTTGTAACCAAACAAGAACATCGCGACGTTTAAGCAGATGATAATAAGTGACAACGGCTCCGTTGACCGTGGCGGCTGGTATGGGTAGAACCGCGGTTACCCATCTCACCGGAGCTGAATCCCAATGCTGGACAATCAAACCGTTCCACCCGTAGACAGATAAAAATACTAACAACAATAGAAGCGGCGGCCATTTGGAAAACCGCGATGGCTCCTTGTGGTGAATGACCGACCGGGCTTCATCCGCCATAAGAATTTTTTAGCTCTTCATAAGCCGCGCGATTGAAAAAGTAATACCACCAACGCTGGGGATTGGAAACCCGCGACGTCTGATTATCGGCCATCGCCTCATCAAATCCCGCGGCGGAATCCTCGGACTCGGCCGAGGCCGGCTGTTCAGTCTTAGC
>JBBTSK010000046.1:0-4721 GCA_038078795.1 Patescibacteria group bacterium | reverse complement strand
CACTAGCGATCTTAATTTGACTTTGGCCATCGCCACCTTTACAGTCGTCGTCTCGCATTTGTTTGGGCTCACTAGAATTGGGCCGCTCGGACATCTCAGCAAATTTGTTAATGTTCGCGGAGTTCTTAAAGCGATCAAACACGGCCCAATGGCTGTCGTCGTCGCTTTGATTGAATTCGGCGTCGGCCTGTTGGAGATTGTCAGCGAGGTTGCCAAAGTCCTCTCCCTTTCTTTGCGGTTGTTTGGTAACATCTTCGCGGGTGAGGTTCTGATGACGGTGATGATGGGTATTTTCGCTTACTTCCTCCCTCTGCCATTCATCTTCCTTGAACTCCTGGTCGGTGTCATTCAGGCCACTGTTTTCTCCTTGTTGGCTTTGGTCTACTTTACGGTAGCCACGGAAAGCCACGTGGAGGATCAGCAGGAACCAGCCCACGCATAAATTATTACTAACCCTTAACGCATAGATTATGTCTCCAGAAGCAGCAGCCATGCTTGGAAAAGCTTTGGCCATCGGCATCGGCGCCATCGGTCCGGGTATTGGTATCGGTTTGATCGGGATGAAAGCCATGGAAGGGATCGGCCGCAATCCGGAAGCCGCCGGCAAAATTTTTGTGCCGATGTTGCTCGGTATGGCTTTCGCCGAAGCGATCGCCATTTACGCTTTGGTGGTCTCCTTTACCCTTTAATCGCAACGTATGTCCGAACCAACAGGTGGCATTGCCGCCCTCGGAATTGATCTTAAAATTTTCATCGCCCAGTTGATCAACTTCACCATTGTTCTGCTGGTTCTTTGGAAATGGGCTTACAAGCCGATCGTCCGTTTGCTGGAAGAGCGACAAAAAAAAATCGAGGCTTCCGTTAAAGGAGCGGAGGCTATTGAGGAGAGGATGAAAGGGATGGCAGCGGAACGAACGGACTTGCTCAAAAAGGCTAAAGCCGAAGCTCAAGCTGTGGTTGACGAAGCCATGGTCACGGCTGAAGGACGCAAGACTGAGATGATTGATAAGACCAAGCGGGAGGTGGAACGGGTCATCATTCAAGGCAAAGCCCAGTTGTCAGCCGAGCGCGAAGCAATGATTCGTTCGGCGCGCAAGGAGTTGGCCGAAGTGGCTGTTGCCGCCACTAAACGGATCATCGGCGAAGAGATCAACGAAAAGAAGGCGGCATCGTTGGCTGAGGAAGTGGTAAGAAAGATGACCTAGTATGAAATTCACCGCTCGACAATACGCCGAAGCCTTGCTCAATGTCACCGAAGGGAAGACAGGGGCGGCGTTGACGTCGGCGGTGAAGGATCTGGTAGAAGTTTTGGCCTCGCGGCACGAACTTTCGAGATGGCGCGAGGTCGCGCGCGCTTTCGACAATGCCTGGCGTCGCAAGTACGGCGCTTCGGAAGTGACACTGACCACCGCTCATGAGCCGACCGAGAATCTTTTGGAGGGACTTGTTAAGGCGTTCCCCCAGGCCAGCGTCAGGCACACAGTTAACGCCGCGCTAATGGGTGGAGCGGTGATTCAAGTAGACGATCGTCGGTTAGATGGATCAATCGCCGGACATTTGTCGAAACTGCACAATCAACTAGTTCAAGGATAAAAATTATGTCTAAAGACGCAATCATCGAAGCGCTAAAATCCCAAGTCGCCGCTTTCGAACGCGGCGCCAAAGAAGAGAATGTCGGCCAAGTCATTTCCATCGGCGACGGTATTGCCCGGCTGTCCGGTTTGTCCAAGGCCAAGGCTTCGGAGATGTTGGAATTTCCCGGAGGCATCGTCGGCGTGGTGCTGAACTTGGAAGAAGAAACCGTCGGGGCCATTTTGCTTGGCGAGTATGGACAGATTAAGGAAGGGGACACGGTCAAATCAACCGGAGAGATTTTGTCGATTCCAGTTTCTGACGCCCTGGTCGGCCGGGTGTTAAACGGCATCGGCGAGCCGATTGACGGCAAAGGGCCAATCGCATCTAAAAAGCGCATGAACGTGGAGCGCATCGCTCCCGGCGTCATGGCTCGTCAGCCTGTGGACACGCCACTCCAAACAGGTTTGAAGGCGATTGACGCCATGATCCCCATCGGCCGCGGTCAACGCGAGCTGATTATCGGCGATCGTCAAACTGGCAAAACCGCGGTGGCCGTCGACACTATCATCAATCAAAAAGGGCAAGGGGTGAAATGTATTTACGTGGCCATTGGGCAGAAGGAATCCAAGGTGGCTAAAATTGTCGCTAAGCTGGAAGAGGCGGGAGCGATGGAATACACTACAATCGTTTTGGCTGGCGCTTCGGATCCGGCGGCCATGAGTTACATCGCGCCGTATGTTGGTTGTACGATTGGCGAATACTTTATGGAAAAGGGGGAGGATGCATTAGTCGTTTATGACGACTTGTCCAAGCACGCTTGGGCTTATCGCGAAGTGTCCTTGCTTTTGCGCCGCCCGCCGGGCCGCGAAGCTTATCCGGGCGACGTTTTTTATTTGCATTCACGTTTGCTGGAACGCGCCGCGCGCCTGAACAAAGACAACGGCGGTGGGTCGTTGACCGCCCTGCCAATTATTGAAACTCAAGCCGGCGACGTCTCCGCTTACATTCCCACCAACGTCATCTCCATCACTGACGGTCAGATTTTCTTGGAGTCTGATTTGTTCTACAAAGGTATTCGTCCGGCTTTGAACGTCGGTATCTCGGTGTCGCGCGTCGGTTCAGCCGCGCAAACGAAAGCCATGAAAAAAGTTTCCGGCAAAATGCGTTTGGACTTGGCGCAGTTCCGCGAGCTGGAGGCATTCGCTCAATTCGCCACCGACCTTGACGAAATCACGCGCAAGCAAATTGAACGCGGTCGCCGAACAGTGGAAATTTTGAAGCAAGGCCAATACGCGCCGATGCCGTTTGAACAGCAAGTGGTAGTCATTTTTGCCGTGGTCAATGGTTTGCTTGACGATCTTGAGGTCGAAAAAATCCGTGACTGGGAAGTTGGCTTTTTAGGTTACATGACTTCCCGCAAGGCCGATCTTTTAAAAGTAATCCGTGACAGTGGTAAGTTAGAGGACGACACTGTCGAGGCGCTAAAAAAGGCCATTGCCGATTATGCCAGCTAATCCGCGCATCATTCGCCGTCGCATTAAGTCGGTGAGAAATACAAGGAAGATCACCAAAGCGATGGAATTGGTGGCGGCTTCGAAAATGCGCCGGGCGGTGGCTTCCGTGCTCGGCACGCGGCCGTTTTCTGGTCTTTCGTGGGAGACTGTGCGCTCGGTGGCTCGGATAACGGATTCGTCGACTCATCCGCTCCTCGCGCCTCGGGCCGAAATTAAGCGAGTCTTGTTTGTGCTTTTCACCTCTGACCGCGGATTGTGCGGCGGTTTCAACAGCAAGATGTTGAAAGAGGCTCTGCAGGCTATGAACAAAGAAGGTCAAACACCTATTGACGTGTTGACCGTTGGCAAGCGTGGAGCTAATGTGATGCGTCGAGCCGGCAAGCAGATCGTCGCTTCCTTTGTTGACTTGACAAATAATCCTAAATATAAAGACGTGCGACCGATTGCGCGGTTGATCCTTGAGGAGTATCGATCGAGGAAGTATGACAAGGTGATCGTGGGCTATACTGATTACATCTCCGCGCTGACGCAGAAGCCGAATCTCATCGATCTCTTGCCACTTGGATGGGGTCAGGTCTTTACTGTTGCATCAGATGTCGAAAAACTCAATAGTAAAGACATGACCCTATTCGAACCCTCGCCAATGGAAGTGCTGGACGCTCTGCTTCCGAAAATCGTCGAGACGATGATCTGGCAGGCCCTGCTCGAGTCTGCCGCCTCTGAACACTCTGCGCGAATGATTGCGATGCGCAATGCCAGCGAAGCCGCCGGCGACATGATCGACTCTCTGACCTTCTCCTTCAACCAAGCGCGACAAGCCGGCATCACCCGCGAAATCGCGGAGATCTCGAGCGGTAAAGCGGCCCTAGAATAAACATTATGAACAAAGGAACAATTGCTCAAATTATCGGTCCGGTGGTCGACGTGAGGTTCGCGGAAGATTTGCCTTCGATTTTGACGGCTCTGACGGTCAAACGCGAAGGTCTGTCGGATTTAACATTGGAAGTTGCTCAACATATTGGCAACGGCTTGGTGCGCGCCGTGGCGATGACATCGACCGACGGCCTTCAGCGCGGCACAGAAGTGACATCCACGGGCAAGCCGATCAGTATTCCAGTTGGTGAAGCCACCTTGGGGCGGATGTTAAACGTCACCGGCGAGCCGATCGACGGCAAGGGCCCAGTCTCCGCCAAAGAGATGTATTCGATTCACCGCCCAGCTCCGGATTTTACCGAGCAGTCAACCAAAGCCGAAGTTTTTGAAACAGGGATCAAAGTCATTGATTTGATTTGTCCGATTTTGAAAGGCGGCAAAGTGGGATTGTTCGGTGGAGCCGGCGTTGGTAAAACCGTGGTCGTTAAGGAGTTGATTCGCAACATCGCCGCCGAGCACTCGGGCTTGTCGGTTTTTGCTGGCGTCGGCGAACGCACCCGCGAAGGGAATGATTTGTACTTGGAAATGGAAGAAGCCAAAGTGATGGACAAGACGATGCTGGTTTTCGGTCAAATGAACGAACCGCCTGGCGCTCGCGCTAGGGTGGCTTTGACAGGTTTGACGCTGGCCGAATACTACCGTGATCAAGGCAAAGATATGTTGCTCTTCATCGACAACATTTTCCGTTTCACCCAGGCG
>JBBTSK010000045.1:0-5130 GCA_038078795.1 Patescibacteria group bacterium | reverse complement strand
ATGCATGCGACCGGGCGTCCAGTTTTTTGATCCAAGCTTCTGCGCCCCCTTCCAGCGCGGCCAAATCAAGATGCTGTTCCTCCATCACTCGAGCCAGAACCACGTTAACTTCTTCTTCCAACTTGTGCTCATAAGCCTCTTCCGCTTCCACCAGTTTATGCTCAACTTTACGCAACTCGTTAGCACGATAATCCGTGTTGTGTTCACGATGCAAAACTTTGACCTTAGCTATAACCGCTTGGCGCGCTTTTTCCACCTTGTCCCGTTGTGGTCTCAACTTGGCTTCCAGCACCTCGCGAATAATCTCCGGAATCAGCGCCGGCACTTGATCATGGGTCAACGTCGCTGGAACCCACAGGACGTTTTCTTTATCCACCTTATCCAAACGCACGCCCGTAAACGCACCATCAATCTGATGACGAATGTGAATCTTCATCTTGGCAAGCTCTGGAAAGTAGTCGGCCAGTTCCGCCTCTTTCTCGGTAACCGCGCGACCTGTCTCATCAAGGACCTTGTGTTTTAAGGCATGACCTTTTTCGTCAGTCAAAAGAACGTGCTGATCGCGCTTGTCTGTGGCGTCATCAAGCAACTTGGATCCAAAAACCATCACGTCAGGCCGCTCGCTCTTAGCCGCTTCTGCAGCCGCCTTGCGCGCCGCCTCCAACTTCAGCCCAGCCTGTCGTTCTGCTTCCTCATTGACTCTAACCTCCGTCAACAAAGGTTCGTCTAATTTAGGAAAAGCCGTTTCAGCTTTTTTTCCTTTGCCGTCTTTGCCTTTGCCATCACGAACAATGCGAATACCAGAATCTGGATTGCCGTCCTCATCCTCTTCCCAGACAAACCGCACCCCCTCCTCGCCTTCAATGATTCTTTCCATAGTGACCATATTCTACCAGAACCTTTAAAAATGGAAGAGCCCCGCCGACCTTGAAGACAGGTGACGGGGCTTGGAAGGAGACGGGCTTAGACGTCACGGCGTCGCCAGGCCTCGAGGATCAATTGACCGACGTGGGCGATCGAGCCAGTGAGTACCAAGCGACGCTCGGCGAGAGGAACACGGAAGCGTTCCTGAAACGCTGGCTCGCGTAGACAGCGGCGATAGCGGCCGTCGTGGTCGATCAAGATGACCTGGCATCCGGCCTCGACGAGCGGTGCGTCTTTGCTCGGCGAGTTGCCAACGTAGACCAAATCCGCTACTGGAAGTCCCATTCGTTCAGCGATGGTCTCAACGAAGGCCAGATGCGGCTTCCAAATATTGCACGCCTCGGAAACAAAGACCATCGAGGGCGGAAAAAACGGACCCAGGACATGATCACTGAATGCCCGCTCCACATTGACAACGGTCTGATTCGTTCCCAGACTCATCGGAATGTTTTCCTCTCGCAAAGCGCGCAAGGCGGCACTGACTTCATTGCGCAGAACCCAGTCTTTTCCCGTGGACTGGTAGGCGGTCATGACCTGCGTTCCTAAGGTAATCAGCACATCGTCGCGTGGATGCAGGTGGCCGAACTTCTTCGGGTTGAGAGCACGCCCGATCTCGGCGTTGAGAAGAGGGATACGCAAGTCCGGTGGCCACTCCTTATTGTGCTTGGCGTAAAGAGCCGCCCACTTATCTACCACCTTCAGGATTTCCAGGTTGCCCATGTTGATCGGCACCTCGAACTCCCGCCGATAGATCTGGGCCAAATTGAGCCGATGCTTCCTCCTCCCTTGAAATATGGTGTTCATGAGGTCGAACACCACGGCGCGGATGGGGTGGGCCAGGAAACAGCCCGACCGCTGTTTTTCCTTGGTCATTTTCCACCTCCTCGAATGTGTGGTTCCACCAAAAGGTTCACTCTGTATAATACGAACAACCTATAATGTCAATGGCGGGAAGCGTTTTGACAAATGCCGTCAGCAACGCTACCGTAAGAAGATGCGCCTATGGCACCCTCTAACCAAAAAAAGACAAACACGCTAACGATTGATGGCCTTTTGACGTCCATCGCCAAAAACTATCCGCCAAAAACCAATACGGCAGACGTGGTTCGCGCTTACGAATACGCTAAAGACGCTCATGCCAGTCAAGTGCGTTTAACCGGCGAGCCATACATCAAACATCCCCTGGCGGCGGCCATCAAACTCTCGGCCATGCGCTTAGAGATGAACGTCATCATCGCTGCCATTTTACACGACGTGCCGGAAGATACAGATCGTACCATAGAAGATATTGAACGCGCCTTCGGGAGCGACGTGGCTAAAATGGTGGCCGGAGTAACCAAGCTCGGTAAAGTCCAATACCATGGTGAAGATCGCTACGTGGAAAACCTACGGAGAATGTTTTACGCCATGGCCGAAGACGTGCGCACAATTTTCATTAAATTCGCCGACCGTTTACACAACCTAGAAACACTCTACGTCGTCCCGGAACAAAAACGAGAACGGATCGCCAAGGAGGCACTGGAAATTTACGCTCCCATCGCCAACCGATTGGGGATGGGGGAAATGCGCGGCGACTTGGAAGACACCGCCTTCGCCAACGCCTACCCTAAAGAGTATCAGTCGGTCATGACGCTTCTGGCGCGGACGGTCAAACAAAAAGAAAAAGTGATTGAAAAAGTAATAGAGCTAGCTCAAAGTGACGTTAATGAGTACGGCATCACTATCGACTCAATCGAGGGACGGATCAAACGTTTATACAGCCTCCACAAAAAACTACAGCGTTACAACAACGACATCAGCAAAATATACGACATCATCGCCGTGCGCATAATCGTCGGCGATGTGAGTGATTGTTACACCGTGCTCGGTCTTTTGCACAAACGCTGGCGGCCGTTAGCCGGACGAATCAAAGACTACATTTCTCAACCTAAGCCCAACGGTTATCAATCACTGCACACCACCGTCTTTGCCGGAGATGAAGCGATAGTTGAATTTCAAATCCGCACTCAAGAGATGCACGAACTGGACGAATACGGCGTGGCCGCTCACTGGAGATATAAAGAAGGAGGCGGCAAGTTGCACAGCCGTGACTTAAAATGGATGGAAGAATTGGTCAAAGTCCAAAAAACCATCAAATCCAAAAGCGACTTCTTGGAGCACATGGAAGAAGTGAAGCTCGAGGTCTTTAAAGATCGCATTTTCGTCTTCACTCCCAAAGGCGGAGTCATCGATTTACCTGAAAATTCCACGCCGATTGATTTTGCCTATGCCATTCATACGGACATTGGCAACAAATGCGTGGGCTCGCGGATCAATGATAAGTTGGTTAACCTGGACACGGAACTGCAGTCCGGCGATATGTGTGAAATCATTATCAATAAAAACCGCAAAGGACCGAACGCGGATTGGCTCAAATTTGCCAAAACCAATCAGGCCAGATCCAAAATTCGAGACGCCACCCGTAGCACCGTGCGAATCTGGATAGACAAAATTGCCAGTAACAAAAATCTCACCAAGAAAAAATCCTAATCCGCCAATCGATCCAGCAAATTGCCAAATTCCTCTTTGGAGTAGTAATGCATGATGATTTTCCCTTTGCCGCGACGATCCTGAATTTCAACCTTGGTTGCCAAAATTTCCCGCAAACGTTTTTCGTGATCGGCGATGTTCGGATCCTTAACAGTGGAGGTCTTTTTTGAAGAACTTGTTCGCGCTTCGGCTTGTCGTACGCTCAACCCAACTCCGGAAATCATGGCGTGGAAAAGATGTTCACGTTTGGCCGGATCAGTTTCGGCGAGCAAGGTGCGCGCGTGGCTCTTACTGATCTTCTCTTCCACGATCGCCTGCCGCATCTCCTCGGATAAATCTAACAGGCGCAAAGTGTTGGCCACCACCGAACGGCTCTTGCCCACGCGCTTACCAACCTCATCTTGAGTCAATCCAAATTCGTCAATCAAAGCCTGATAGGCCGTCGCTTCTTCCATGGCGTTCAAATCTTGACGCTGGATGTTTTCAATCAAGGCCAATTCCAGCTTTTGTTGATCATTAACCGAGCGCACAGTGACTGGCACTTGCTTTAAGCCGAGCATGGCGGCGGCGCGCAAACGACGCTCGCCAGCGATGAGCTCATACTGCCCAAGAGCGGTCTCCGTCACTAGGAGCGGTTGGATAATCCCATGCTCTTTTATCGAAGCAATCAAATCCTCCAACTCGGAAGAAGAAAAATGTTTGCGCGGCTGTCGTGGATTGACGCGAATCGCGGACAGAGGCACTTCCAGCCCGCCGCCGGATGACAATGTGGGCGACGACGCAAATTGTTTCATCGGAATCAAGGATCCAAGTCCTCGTCCGAGTCCTGAAGATTTGTTCATATCCCCTCACGATATAAAAATTCTCTGGCTAACCGCTCATATGACTTGGCTGCCTTGCTCGATGGATCGTAACTAAGAATCGACTTCCCAAACGACGGCGCCTCGGCCAAACTCACACTGCGCGGAATGACCGAACGGAAGATCGTATCAGGAAAGTATTTATACAACTCGGCAAAGACTTCTTGCGATAGTTTGGTGCGCGAATCAAACATGGTGATCACCGCGCCCATCACATTGAGTTCCGGTTTCAAGGATTGCTTGACCAGGTTGACGGTGTGCAAGAGCTGTCCAAGTCCCTCAAGCGCAAAGTATTCAGCTTGGACTGGAATGAGTACGCTGTCCGCGGCCACCAACCCATTGATGGTCAGGAGTCCCAAGGATGGCGGATTATCGATCAAAATGTAATCAAAGTCATTGCGCACTTCGAGCAAAGCTTGATGCAGTTTGTGCTCGCGCGCCAACTCGTTGACCAGCTCGACCCCGGCTCCGGCCAACGACGGCGAGGCCGGCAAAATTTTCAATCCTTGGTGCTCGGTCGGCAGAATCAAGTCTTTGAGCTTGTGCGTCCCGATCATCCCTTCATAGGTTCCGCCGGCAATCTCTTGATAATTGATCCCAAACGACGACGAAGCGTTAGCCTGCGGATCCAAGTCAACAATCAGCACGAACTTGCCAAAGTGCGCCAAATACGACCCCAGATTAACGCTGGTAGTCGTTTTCCCCACCCCTCCCTTCTGATTGACGACCGAAATAATGTGAGCCACAAGTCTAATCCATTTTACATCAGTTTTTTGATCAAGAACAGCACAAAAATCGCTGGTAAAATTAAGGCGTA
>JBBTSK010000044.1:0-1610 GCA_038078795.1 Patescibacteria group bacterium | reverse complement strand
TTCGCGGCGACTTAGTGAAGGCCAGTGATTTTTTCTGGCGCATGACTTGGGAAGCGATCAGGCCGGTCAGCGCCCAGAAGAGGAAACTTAAGGTCATGTTGGAAGTGTAAAAAGCCATAGCCACAACCGTAACCAGCCAAGGGGCGAAGAGAACAAAAGTCATCTTCCATTCATCGTGATTTTGTTCCACGATCAAGCGGTTTAGGACTCGGGTTGCCAAAGCGACGATCAGCAACAGCAAAGCTACTAAACCGACAATGCCAAGAGAAGGCAGAACGGTCAAAAGATGCGAACTGCCGCGATCAAAGCGGGTGGCCCAAAAACTTGAGTCGTTGAGCGCGGTGCCGTGGTACTTGCTGTAGTTGAAGGCGTATGTGCCGGGACCGGTTCCAAAAAGAGCCGCACTGCCGCCGAGGCTCTGGGTGGCCACGGACCAACTGGCGCTGGTGCCTGGAGTCACTTCCGGAGCGATGTTCAGACGCAACGGGCTTTTCAAAAAGAGCAGAAGCAGACTGATCACCAAAAGTCCCATTGGCAAAATAAATTTGCCGGTCTCGCCAAACTCCGCCGCGCGCAACGTCGAGAAAGTGAACAGCGCCACTATCCCGACGAGCATCAAGACCCACAAAACCCAGTAGTCTTGAGCGATGAGATAGACTAGAGAAAACAAGGACAGGACGATTGTCGTAACTTTGAGCGTCATCGCCGCGCGCTTGCTGTTTAGTGACTCGCTATCCCCTCGTTTGCCAATAAGCCACAAGCCGCTGGCAAGTAAGGTTATAGCAGTCAAATATACCGCTGCGGCCACGCTTCCTCCGACCGGATTAAAGATCAAAGAAGTGATCCCGACAAAGCCAAGCGGGCGCAAACCTAAAGCTTGGAGAACTAGGAAGATGGCTAAGATGGCAGAGGAGATAATCAGAGTGTTGAACAAGCGACGTTGGGTCTTGCTGTCGCTCGCGGTGTTGACGAGAAGATAGAAGAGAATCAGGAAAGCGGTCGTGGTCAAGAAGCTCATGTATTCCTGGCCGTCACCACCAATCCAAGAAGTAAATGGGGCTTTTGAGATGGCGCTCCCGATGAGCACCACTAACCACAAAAAGGCCGGGAAGGCATTGAGCCAACCACGGCGCAGGGTTAGCTCGCGGTTCGCGACCATGTGCCCAAGCCAAGCCAGGGCGGCCACGAAGGTCACGATGACCAGCAAAGTTTGCTTGTTGACTTCCAGTGTATCGACGGTAAATGGCAGGAAGAACAGAGGCATGAGGGCGAATAAGACAAGGATCGACCAACGGACAATCTCGGCGTAGGCGCGGGAAAGACGGGGCAAACGACTCGTTTGACTCGTCAAATCGGGCGCGACTCGCGCTCCGACAACTTCGTTCTCCATAGAGAAACTGCGATTTAGAATTAAGCCCTTGGATTATAACAAAAGCCTGTCAGGACGCCAGGGGCGCCGCGGGCAGGCGGATTTTTGGTGTTAGACTGCTGGCTCGTCTGGGACGGATTCGGTCGGCTCGATGACTTCCGGTGGAGCTTCAGCTGGGGCTGGCTCAACGGTTTCTTCAACCTCAACTTCCTCAACAACTTCCACAACTTCTTCACTCGGA
>JBBTSK010000043.1:975-2197 GCA_038078795.1 Patescibacteria group bacterium | reverse complement strand
TCGTCCGTCACCACGTACACTTTAGGAATGGACGGAATTTTGACTAAGGTTCCGGGATGGTAGACGACGATCTTCCCGATCGAGTAACTGGCAAGCTGTTCCGACGTCAAAGTGCTGACGCCGGAAAAATCTTCGCCATACCATGTTTGGTAAGTCGCGCTGTTGGGAAACGGATGCCGTTTGCCATCAGCCAAAACAGCGTAAACCGCGCTGGACGTTTCTCCTTTGATCAAGATGGCGCCCAACTCTTGCGAAGGAGTGAAATAATTGTAGACATCGTCTGCTTCAAGCTCGCCACACAACGCATCAAGGTAAGCTCTCCAGTCATCCAATACCAACGACGAACTCTCGTCGTCGAGCACACTGACCGCGCTTTGCACATAGGATGGGTCTGGTTCAACATCACACCAATGTTCAAACTCCGTCGCCACTAATGTTTCCTTGAGGGCGTCAACCTCTTCGGAGCAATAAGCATCATAGTAATCACGCCCAGCGTAAGTATAGAGTGTCGTCGTGCCGACAACCTTGGCCTCGCAATCTTCTGGCGCGTCACCAGCCTCCTTGGCCGCAGTCACCAATGTATCAGCCATGACGCTGAAGACTTCATTAAGAAAATC
This sequence comes from Patescibacteria group bacterium, assembly GCA_038078795.1. GTDB lineage: Bacteria > Patescibacteriota > Patescibacteriia > UBA9934 > CAMTUG01 > CAMTUG01. The sequence goes on along the minus strand of JBBTSK010000043.1, from coordinate 1,580 downwards.
TAATGAAGTAGCGTAAGATACGGTTCCACCTTCGTCACCGACATTACGTGCGACCATCATGCCGACAAAGTTCTTCTCTTCTGTCAAAACAGGCCCGCCGGAAATCCCGCCGGAAACGTCCAGATCGGTTTTTAACAAACCATGTTCCACGGACAGCGGGAGAAATCCGGTCAACTGACCAAAAATAGCGGTCACGGTTTCTTCTCCAAACGAGGGATACCCGAGAGCGGTTAAATCATCTCCAACTTCCATGGCATCAAAGGCATCCTGATTCATCGGGAAGTAATGATGAAAAATTTCGGGATAGGTGGTGTCATTGAGACAAACAACGGAGACGTCTTCATCGGAATAGCCAATCAAAAAATCGACCCAATAACTGGCCGCGTTTTCCTCACCAGCACTGAGGGTAATATACAAGTTATCGAAAAGATTTCCTGCGCTATCAACAATGACGTGGGTGGCGGTCAATAAACAATTACCAGAAAAATCAACAAAAAAAGCCGTACCAGCTTGAGCCTCTGTCTCTTCGTTGTCATAGGCCACAATCTGCACCACGCCTGTTTGTTCAAAATCGCTAAACGTCGCAGCCTGAGTTTGCCAAGGAG
>JBBTSK010000043.1:0-965 GCA_038078795.1 Patescibacteria group bacterium | reverse complement strand
CCAAGGAGTCAGAATGAAAGTCGTCAGAACCGCCCTCAGCTTTTAAGCTTTTGAAAGATGACGCGGTCTGCTTCTAGCATCTGATCATAGCTCTTGTAAGGAGTAACGACGCCTGAAGTCATATCAATTTTAAGATAACGAGGGAGGTCTTCAGAGCGTTCAGCATAAATCACTCCGAATTGTTGATTATCATCCAGTTGCAATCTCAGAAACGGCTTTCCATCCTGACCTGTATCGTACCTAATCCTTTGATCGACGACATAGAGGAATCCGCCGGCTTCAATCACGGCACCTTTCCATTGAAGTCCCGCCACCATGTAGTCGTGTTTTTGATCAGATACGATATACTTATCCGGAAAGTTGCTATCCTCATCCTGAACTGCAAGCACACCGTGACATGTTTCAATCACTGATTTGGCAATTTCTGACCAATCACCAATACTCGAGCATTTGGCCAGCTCATTTTTTCTACTTTCACTATGTACCACCCCTCCAATGATAACCAGTGTAACTAAGAGCAGGATCAGGGTTGCAATTTTGGCTTTTGTAAACTTCATACTATTTTTTACTCTACTCCTTGAGTTGAATATCAAATGAATAACTGCTGACAGCACCGGCGGCCTGACTCACCACGGCCACGTTATTAGCAGTGTCAAAGGGGGCGTTGTTATAACTGCCGGGTTCAAAGTTATATGTATCATGAATGTAAGTACTGACACTCCAGCTGCCGTCCGAATTCCTGCTCCCTTGAAAAGAAATGTCGGCCTTATGAATGGAAGAGAACAGGTCTGGATTGGAGTTGAACTCAATTGATGTGCCAAGATCGTTCATCATTGAGGAGTTTGCCGACGTAAGACCCTTCGATTCAGCGCTCTGAATGAAGCGATCTTTCATGCCCTGATATTCGCTCGACCCCTTTATCTGATCCACAATATTCCCATACTTCCCCTGGTTATTCGCATTGA
>JBBTSK010000042.1:0-5757 GCA_038078795.1 Patescibacteria group bacterium | reverse complement strand
GTCAGGTTGCGGACCTGAAGGCCGGGGGTTCAAGTCCCTTCGCCCGCACCATAAAATACCATGGGTAACCATGGTATTTTATGTTTTGCAGAGCATCCGACTTAGATTTTTAACAAGCGAGCCAGGACGTCGTTTAAAGTTTCGTGATCGCGGGCCAAGTTTTCAATGACGTAAGGCATCAGGGACTCGCGCAAAATATTGGGATCGACTTCTTCCAGAGGGATCGACGTCAGCGGGTGCCAGCGACTGACGAAATCCAAATAAAGCACTTTGGAATACGGCGGGTTGTAGACTACGGAAAAATTTTCGACTTCTTTGTAGCCGTAAAAATGATGACCGATCAAAACGCCATTAGTGGTAACATGAACCACCACCCTAGCCGGATCATGCAAGTGGGAAAGAAAAATGATGATCCCGATCATCAGCAATATAACGGCAAATGGAAAACTGGCGGTCAAGATGGCGTAGAGCAACAAGGCCGTGCCGACAATGCCGGCAATAATATACCAACGCAAGGAGCGATCATGTTTGGGATACTCCCAGGTCTCCCAGGAAACTAGCGACTTTCCAAAGCTTTGTTCAGGCATAGATGGTTAATACCTGCCAAGTATAACATAAAAGCGACCTTGCGGTCACTTCGATGTGGCGGAGGGGGTGAGATTCGAACTCACGGTACCTTGCGGTACGGCGCATTTCAAGTGCGCTGGAATAAACCACTATCCGACCCCTCCACGCGTTTTCACTTTAGATTCTCTTTGAAAAAAGACATGGCGGAGGGGGAGAGATTCGAACTCTCGCGGAGCTTGCGCCCCCTAACGATTTAGCAAACCGTCCCCTTCAACCACTTGGGTACCCCTCCCCGTCCATGTCGCCCACCTTACGGCAGGCAGGGCAGATCATAGCCAAAAGACTAGCCTTTGGCAATAGTCAGCGCGCAAATGGATTCCACGGCGACGACGCGCAGGGACATGGCGGCGGAACGCAAAGTGGTGCCAGTGGTCCAGACGTCATCGACGATGAGGAGGCGTTTGGGGATCGGCACATCGATGGTCGTGATAACAAAAATGCCGTCGAATTCCTTGGCATCACGCTTGTCACGATCAATCTGCGCTTGTTGAGCAGTGTAGGCTGTGCGTGTCAGAAGCGATAAGCAAGGCACTTCAAGAACGTTCGCCACACGGTAGGCCACCTCTTCCGCCTGATCAAACCCCCGCTCGTTCTTTTTGCGTCGATGCAGGGGCACAAACGTCACGGCGTCGACATTGGGCAAAGCCGCGGCGTAATCCCCTACTGTTTGCTCGACAATCTTAAGCAGTGCCTCCTTGGCATGTTTGACCGAATGAAACTTCCAAAGTCCGAGGAGCTTTTGCAAGACAACGTCGCGATACGATCCAAGAGAAAAGTGCTGATCAATCACTCCTTTGTGCTTGGTCAAATCCGGATCCGGCCACCAAGCCGCTTGGCACGACAAACAAAAAACGCTCCCCTCCGTTTTGCATCTGACACAGAATTCGGGAAGGAGAGCGTCGATCAGGAAGTTCATAATAATACATCCTTAACTCGCTGATCCTTACTCGTATTCCCCTTCGGCCAATTGCAGAACTCGCTTCTCTCACGTCGCTCGCGAGCGACGTGATCGTACGCTCAAACAGGCTGAATTTGCCTGCGGGAAACACTTCGTTCGTTCAGCTCGTTGTTACTTCCAAACCGCCGAATCAACCAACCACTGTTCCTCGGTGAAGGTCATTTCTAACCGTAGCGTTTGATATTTCACCGAGGTGTTGCTGACCGATCCAGTAGCCTCTTCGCGTTGAGTCACAATGTCAAACGTGGCCGCGTCTCCTTGCATGAACACCTTAGTCGATGAAATAAACCGCGTGCTGACGCCGTAATATTCAGCCGCCGCTCCCGCCGCCTGCAATTTAGCGATTTGGGTTTCCAGCGTGGCGCGATACGACGCGGTCGTCAACGGTAAAATATCTTCCAAATTTTGCGCTTCAGCCTCGCTCGAGTAACTGCCAAAACGCTCCACAAAAATCTTGGCTACGGTTTCAGCGCTGGCGACTTGCTTTTCTTCGACGGTCAGCGGTTCAGGCGGCGTGACCGGCTCGCTCGGCTGACTATTGCTCCCCACCTGCTCATTACCTTGATTGGTCGTGGGCGTGGCTGCTGGTTTTTGTCCAGACCGCGGCCAGAACAAAATAAGAACGACCGCGATCAACACTAACACCCCGGAAAAAATCAATTTAGCGCGATTGGAAATTTGCATAAATTTTTACTTTTTTTGCCCCTCACTGACGGCCAAGGCGGCATCAAATTCTTTCTTGGCGGCTTCAATTTCCAACAACTGGTGCGGATCGGTGGTGATGATCTGATCTTCGGTGTAGGAAGCGACTACCTTGATAGCGGCGTGATTTTTGCCGGCAAAGAAAATCCCTTCCCCAACGCCCGACTCCAACAATAAAAACTTCTCACCATCGGTTAAGTTAAAAGTTTTCTGAATCAGATCTACTGCCGCCGGCGATTGCTTCATTAAAATCTGCATCTGCGAGTTGTTGACGATGGCCTGACCATACTGCGAGCCCAAAAAATCGTTGACGTCTTGAGTGATGGTGGTGACCCCCAAGAAATATTTGCGACAGCGTTTTACGAGCGCGAAAATAAACTTGGCCGAATCTTCATGTTGCATCAGCCACCAGGCCTCGTCAATCACCAAAATGCGTTTCTTGGACTCCGAACGCACCACATTCCAAATGTAGTTGACAATGGTGTAGATAGCCATCGGACGCAATTCGTCTTCCAAATCGCGCACCGAGAAAATCACCAGCTGATTGCGCGTTTCCACCGTGGTCGGTGAATTCAAAAGGCCAGCAAATGTCCCCTCGGTATATTTACGCAAACGCACCACTAAGTCACCCGCGCCTTCCATCCCTTCCAACACATCTTGCAAATCCTGCAAAACCGGCGGTTCGACCGCGGTCAAATCGCGGGTGTCGGCAGTGATGTCTTTCTTGGCATAAGCTTCAAGCAGAGCGCGATCGAGTACCGAGTCCTCCTCGGGAGTAAATCCGAGCTTACCACTCTCCCCCATCGGCTTACCGATCATGATCTTTATCAAACCCTTCAAAGTGATGACCGCACTTCGAATAATATCTTCGCTGGAAATCTCTTCCCCTTTGGGACGCGGCAAGTCAAAAGGATTGACTTTAGACTCCGAGGCTAAGGAAATGTTGACGTAACTGCCACCCACCGCGTCGGAAAGATGCTTGTATTCCATTTCCGGGTCAATGATTAAAACATCAGTCCCCATCATCAATGAACGCAAAACTTCCAGTTTGATAGTGTACGATTTTCCGGCGCCGGAAGTAGCAAAAACGCAGGCATTGGCGTTGGCCAACGAAAAACGATCGAACAAAATAATAGAGTTGTTGTGGCGATTGATGCCGTAGAGAATGCCATGGTCACTGGTAAGATCGGCGGAAATAAAAGGAAAAGAGCTGGCGATCGGCGAACTGTTCATGTTGCAAGGAATAGAAAGCTCGTCATTGCCAAGAGGAAGGGTGGAGTTGAATCCTTGCTCGGCTTGAAAGTAGCCACGCTTAGTCATGATGAGCTTGGTGCCGAAAAGCGACTCCACTTGAACGCACAGACGATCCAACTCTTCTTTGTCTTTGGCGTAAACAGTGGTATACAAGGCGAATTGAAAAAAATGTTCAATCCCTTGAGTCAAATTATCGCGCAAGCCTTCAATGTCGCGCAAGGCGGTTTCCTGAATCGGATCACGAGGCGCCCCTTTTTCCGAGTCGCTGATAATCGCCGCTTCAATCACCCCCACCTTTTTCTTGAGTTGCTTCAAGATGACCTCCGACTTGATAGGATAAAAATACATCCCGACGTCCAATGTGGCATTGAAGTTAATAACCGGCGCCGACCAACCTACCCCAACATAACGCGGATAGTTGACTACAAACAAAGTCCGCACGTAGGTGTCCCCCAGCCGCACATAATCTGGCGTGACTTCAAACGAGGCCGGAGCGATCAAATCTTTAATCGAAACCACCCCGCGGCGATAAATCCGCTCCTCTTCGAGAACCACCCGCTCTTCCGCCGCCTTCAACTGCTCGGCCGTCGGCTTACGCACCGCCGCCGCTGGTTGAACGTCTTTGGGAAAATTTAATTGGTTGATTTCAAATGCCATAACTACACACTTACCACACCCGTATCCTCAATCTGCAATTTATTAACGTCCGCTAACTTTTGCACTTCAGACAACTCCGGATTATAAGCTGAATAATAAAGCTCAATCAATCCTTGAGTATCCAAACGCGCGTTGCTTAAACTCATGCTGGCCAAGGCTCCGCCAATCAAATTCATCCGTTGATCTAACTGCTGTTTGCGTTCATCCACCTGACTTTTCTTAAGTCTGATAAGTCTAACCGGCGAAAGAACTTCTCCCATGCGAATGAAAAAATTGCGCTTTTTATCGCTTAACGGATCATAAGGCACGACAATATAAAAGCGTTTGGTCATAATGTCGCCAAGCTCCACCAGTTGCTGAATGAAAGCGATGTACTCTTGAATTTGCGTTCGCAGGAGCTCGTTCCCTTGCACCCGCCATTGTTCTTTCATTTCGGCGATGTAGACGTCAATGTTCATCTTGCGCGACTGCACCACAATCTGCACCGGGTGCTCTAAGCTGTTCAAAAACTGCATATACGCTTGAATGATCGCCTGCTGTTCCTGTTGCGACTTCAAGGCAAAGTTGATGCTGGAAACCAAAAAGACTCCGCGCACGGTGCCATCTTTCAAGATGACCATGTCGTCGCGAATCTCCGCGATATCCAAATATCTCTGCGTCGCAGGACCGGGTTTTGCTTTGGCAAGTTTGTTGAGCATAAAATTGTACGGGCAAGGCATGTCTTGCCCCTACTTGTAATCCTCCGGGTTATAGACCCCACCCGTGTTGACCACTAACGATAACTCCGCCAAGCGACTGGAAGACATTGGCGGTTTACTTCGCGGAGGGATGACTGGCGGCGCTTCTTCGGTTTTAATGAAGATCCGTGCCTCAGCGTCACTAATGGCTTTATCCCAAACCCTGACTCGTGGTTTCCTCATGGTCTGGACGATATTCAACACAAAGTAGTGAAACGGCTGACTGTTGACGCGCACGAAGGCAAATGTCAAACCAATAATCAAAAGCGGCAAGCCGGTCATCAAAAACTTGGGGATCGATAAGAACTTGAAAAGCAAGGTGTCGATCAGCAATACTGCCAACAAAATAATAAACTGCCGCGCCGAAATCGGCCCGATGATCTTATCCTCGATGTCGATAAATTGGGGGACAACGAATTGTTCGGGCATCTGAATCTATTGTATCAGAAACGCAGGCTGGTGTTGAGCCTGACTATTGCTTTAACTTCCTCTGGGGTCAACGTCTCCTTGCCGGCGGCTTTCCACTCCCCGGCCACGGTGACCACCGACTTGCCGGCGCGCAGAGCTTCCCCAGAAATGGCCACATACATTTTGTTGACCGCCGACTCACGCCAAGCCTTAATCCCAGCCACCATTTTCTCGTAAGATTCCCCTTTTAATAGCTCTATCTTGTCTTGAATTTTCATCACCGCCTGATCCGGATCACTGCCCAGACGATGGAAATCCACCAAAGTCATGTTTTTGAGCTCTTCCGTCGGCCCGACCAGCTTTTGATTGTATTTAACGTCGGCCATTTGCGGCCGCTGACCACTCTCGGCCGGA
>JBBTSK010000041.1:0-4613 GCA_038078795.1 Patescibacteria group bacterium | reverse complement strand
GGTCTGCGACGCGCCCGACCGGTCAGTTGATCCGGCTTACCCTGGATCTCTGACTTCTGGCCATCTTCCAGACCGTCTGGATTTGCCCGACTTCTATGAGCCAAATTCAGTTTGAGGTGGAGTTTTTGTTTTTAAAAACAAAAGCACCCGTCGCGAGAAGCGAGCAGATGAATGTAGTATTTTGAACTGCTCACGAGCGCTTTAAGGGCCTGTCGCCAAATGTCATTTTGGCTGCAGACCCTTTAATTCTTTCATGCGCCCCATCGCCCCGATCCGACGCAACACCGAAGCCACCCCGTCCGGCACCAACGCATCCCATTCTCCTCCGTTTAAAAGACGTTCCCGCACCAGGGTCGCGCTGATGCCAGGCACTTCTTTAATTTTCTGAACGTTTATTCCTTTTTCCTTAAACAGTCGCCCTACCACTTCATTGCCAGTCCAGACGGTATCGATCGGCCCCGTGGTCTTCAAAACCGCGTCGACCCAGTCGCTGTGATCGGTCGTTTCAGGGATGTCGTAAATGTCAGCGTCGGGAATGTCGGCATCAAGCAAGGCGGCGCTGATCATCTCATGACGCTCTTCGGCGGAAAACGGATTGTCCTTGGTTGACGCGCCGTCGGTCGAACCAACGCCAATAATAATACGCCCACACAATTTGCGCATCCCCTGTATGACCATCAAATGACCGTAATGAAACGGCTGAAAGCGGCCAACAAAAAGACAGGTGTTAGACACATTATTCAAGTATACGGTAGGTGATGGAGACGGTCAGATCAATTTGATTTGTCCCAGGTTCAATGCCAGGCGCGCCACCGTAAGCCTTGGCTGAATCGGCCATTGAGAAAGACTCATAAGAGTACAACGACCCGCCGCTGTATTCACTGTAGCCGACCACTCCGCCGAGTTTGACTCCCAAGGTGGCGGCCAACTGCGCGGCTTTAGAGGCGGCATCAGCCACGGCTTCCTCCCGCGCTTGCACTTCCAACTGACTCGGATCGTCGATTGTAAAACTTGGACCGTAGACATTAGTGGCGCCATTTTGTCCAGCCGCGGCCAAGAGGGCGGAAACTTTGCTGGTGTCGCGAACTTTGACGGTCAACGTCTGACTGACAATCCAGCCTTGACTTTCAGACGCTTCGGTATCTGGATTCCAGACAAAATTTTCGTAGACGCTGTAGTACGACGTTTGAATGTCGTCGGCGGAAATGCCGAGTGCTTTAATTTTTTCCGTCAGAGCGTTCGACGTAGTGGAGTTTTGTTCTTGAGCGCCGGCAACGTCGTCAGCTTTGGTGTCGACACCGATCGTCACGGTGGCAACGTCTGGTTTGCCAATGGCCGAGCCTTGGCCATCAATGGTGATGGTGTTACCAATCTGCGCCGTTTCTTTTTGGATCTTGTCAACTTTGGCCATCAAAAAGACCACCAAAAACGAACCGATCAGAATTAACACCAGGGCGAACGGTTTATTCTCGTGCCACTGCGGCCAAATAGACGACGTCCGCGGTGACTCTCCCCCTTTGGTAGTCATACAAAAATAAATTATGATTTGCTACAAGTATAACACAGGCTTGATCAAATGTGGAGAATGATGTAGCTTGAATCATCTTATGCTCGACTGGAAGTCTCACCCTCGCCCCATTATTGCCCTCTCGCCAATGGCCGACATGACCGACTCGGCGTTTTGTCGCGTAGTGCGCGACCTCTCCCCTCCTGATTTGATTGTCTTTCGCGAGATGGTTTCCTCCGAAGCCGTGGTGCGCGGCAATGAAAAAACGTTGGGGATGACTGACATCCATCCAACCGAGCGCCCGTTGGTGCAACAAATCTTCGGCGCTGATCCGACGACCATGGCCGAGGCGGCGCGGCTGATTGAGGCCGAACATCACCCCGACGGATTCGACATCAACATGGGTTGCCCGGTCTACAAAATTGTCCACAATTTCAACGGCGCGGCCTTGATGAAAGAACCGGAGTTGGCGACCAAGATTGTCAAAGCGATGAAGTTAGCAATCACCGTTCCCTTGTCTGTCAAAATCCGTTTAGGCTGGAGCGATCCGACGCAGTGTCTCGACTTCATCAAAACACTGGAAAACGCTGGCGCTGATTTAGTGACGATTCACGGACGCACCAAATCTCAAGGCTACTCTGGCAAATCTGATTGGGCGATGATCGGCGAAGCCAAAAAACAAGTATCGATTCCGGTGCTCTGCAACGGCGACATCCATAAACCCGAAGATGCGTCAAAGGCACTGAGCCTGTCGAAGTGCGACGGCGTCATGGTCGCCCGCGGCGCGCTTGGCAATCCGTGGATTTTTTCGCAGATGTTTGAAGTGCTGGCTGGCCAAACACCAACGCCGGTGACGATGGAAAAACGACTGCGCGTCATTCGCTTGCACGCCAAATATCACGTTGAACAATACGGCGAGCGCGGCATCGTCAGCTTTCGCAAACATTTGACCTGGTACTTCAAAGGCCTGCCAGGCGCTAAAATTTTACGTGAACAACTGCACAACGTTTCTACCCTTGCTGATCTTGAAAAAATCTTATGCGCATTGGCATCTTAACTTCTGGACGAGCTAAATCGTTTGACGAACCTGGCGCTCCGCCACCATTGGTTGAAGCTGGACAGAAACGCGGGCATGACGTCACTCTGATCCATGAGCCGGAATTGGTCATTGCTGAGACTGGCAATGGTCGAACGATCACCTATCTCGGTGAACCTCTGCCAAAATTTGACATCATCCTCAATCGACCGGGTTTTGTGACCGAGCCCAGTTTGCACTCGGTGACCACGGAAGCCTTGACCGCGGCCGGATTCAAGATCATCAATCACTCCAAACTTGGAGACGTCTCCAAAAATAAACTGGCCCAACATTTAATCTTATCGCAAGCAGGCCTTCCTCTGCCTCATTGGGCCATCGCGCGGCGTCCGACGCACGCGGTTGCCGCAGGGAAGATGATTGGTTTTCCGGTGATGATCAAAGTCGCTTTCGGCACGCACGGCAAAGGTGTCTTCTTGGCAGAGAACATCGAGACGCTCTCACCGATCGTGGACTATTTAACGATCCGCGACGGCAATCCAGTGATCATCGAGGAGTTTGTGGCTGAAGCCGGACGCAAAGACTTGAGAGCCTTTGTAATTGGCGATCAGGTTATTGCGGCAATGGAACGAACGGCTCGAGACGGCGACGTGCGCGCCAACGCCTCGCTCGGCGGAGTGGGACGGCCGGTTACGCTGACAGACGAAGAGCAACAGATCGCCGTCAAAGCCACCAAAGCCTTTGACCTCGACCTCGCCGGCGTTGACTTGCTTCGCTCCGCTCGCGGGCCTCTTGTCATCGAGGTCAACGCCAATCCCGGCTTTGAAGAACTCACCCGCGCTACCGACATCGATGTGGCGGGAGCGATTATCGAGTTTGTTGAAAAATACTAAACAGAAAACCGCCCGAAGGCGGTTGACTGAGTGAAATTTACAAAACTGGATGAGATGCGAAGTCTTGGAGGCGATACAGATGCCGAAGCGTACCCGGTCGGTACGATGAGGCAGATGTGAGCCGAAAGACGAGTAGCTCGCCAGTTTTAAAATTTCATTACGCGCGTTGGACGTTGACGGCGCGAGGACCCTTGTCCGATTCCTCAACTTCGAAGGAAACTTTGTCGTCGACACGGAGGTCGTCGAATTGGACATCGACCAGAGAAGACGAGTGGAAAAAGACATCTTTTTCTGCGCCTTCTTGGGCGATGAACCCAAAGCCCTTGTCGGTGAGGCGTTTGATGGTACCCATCATAGGATTATTTGTTAGTGAATTATCAGCAAATCTCTGCCTTTGGGCGGAAATTCGACTGATCTCCACGTAGGGCTGTGCTTTTGCGCTGGTATCGTAGCTTAGATGAGCTTTTTTGTAAAGGGGCACGGGTCGGACGACCCTCGACTTGATCTGGTCCGCGTTTTGCCGTATGATCGTCCTCGTTAGAGGTAAGAGGAATTTCTGAAAATGGATAAGATTAGAGATTCCTTCAAAATTGGATGAGATACGAAGTCGTGGAGCAAGCAACGACGGAGACGTACCCAAAATGTACGTCGACGGAGTTGCAATGCGAACGACGAGTAGCTCGCCAATTTTGGAGGAATCTCCCACTCCGGGATCGTCTAACGGCAGGACAGCGGCCTTTGAAGCCGTGAACCGTGGTTCGAATCCACGTCCCGGAACCATCACGACCTGTTCCTACAGACCGGGACAGGGTGTGTCCAAGAAAAAACCCGAAGTCATAAGACTCCGGGTTTTTTGCTTTGCATCTACACTGTTATCTTTGGTTTTCTCCAAGTACATACGCTTCAAGTTCTTCGTAGGACTTGAAGTCTTTTTCCCCACCCTCAATCAATCTTTTTTCTACTTCTCTTAACTCTGCTAATGCTTTTTCACTAATTTGGCCTTTACCTGTAAACATACCTGTCGATTCCCTCAGGCCACTTCTTGATGCTTCTCCCGGAACTGGTTTCCATGTGTTATTCTGTAATACTTTTTCCAGTGCCTTTCCGCCAGGTGAGGTACCACTGATTCTTTCACCATCTGTCCCTCTGCGACCAAGATTTATTATTTCACCATTTGGCA
>JBBTSK010000040.1:0-1407 GCA_038078795.1 Patescibacteria group bacterium | reverse complement strand
CTTACGGTGTTGGATCCGGGCCGTCAAGGCGTATAATAGGGCGACTCCTATGCTTGTCTCTTCCAAACAAATGCTCCAGAAAGCCCACACCGGCAACTACGCCGTGGGGGCGTTTAACGTCAACAACTTGGAGATGATTCAAGCGATTGTTGACGCCGCGGTGACGGAAAAATCGCCGGTCATCATTCAGACTTCCGAAGGCGCGTTGGAATACGGCCGCGTCGACTATCTTTACGCCATGGTCAAAGTCGCGGCACAAGCCAAAGTGCCAATCGCTTTTCATCTTGATCACGGCAAAGACTTCAAACTGGTCAAAGCGATGATCAAACTCGGCTTGCACACGAGCGTAATGTTTGATGGCTCGTCGCTTCCCTTTGAGCAAAACATCCGCAAAACAACAGAGTTGGTGCGCTTGGCCCACAAGAAAAAAATCCAGGTCGAGGCCGAGCTCGGAGCGATCGCTGGGATCGAAGACTTTGTCAGCGTGGCTGAACGCGATGCTCATCTCACCAACCACGCGCAAGCGGCGATCTTTGCCAAGAAAACCGGCTGTGATTCCTTGGCCATCGCCGTTGGAACAAGTCACGGCGCATATAAGTTTAAGTCTTCATCGCGATTGGACATCGATCGATTAAAAGAAATCAAAGCCTCCACCAACCTGCCACTCGTCTTGCATGGCGCCTCGGGCGTGCCAATGTGGCTCAAGCGTCGCTGTTTGGACGCGGGATGCAAAATTGAAGACGCTCGTGGAGTTTCAGACGAACAAATCAGCCGAGCCATCAAAGCTGGCATTAACAAAATCAATGTCGACACCGATTTGCGCATCGCTTTCACCGCCGCCGTGCGCCAAGCGCTCGCCACCGACCCCGCTAACATCGACCCGCGCAAATACCTCTCCCCCGCCCGCGACCTGATGACCAAAGTCGTCCGTGATAAAATGCGTTTGTTCGGTTGTAGTGGCAAAGCCTAAATTCTACCCGACTTCAGTCGGCCTAACTTATGAAATACGACATCATCACTATCGGTTCAGCTACCCGCGACGTGTTTTTAGTTTCTAAAGAAATTAAGATCATAGGGCAAAACGAGTGTGTGGCTCTTGGCACGAAAATCGAGCTCGATCATTTAATTATCTCTACCGGCGGCGGCGCCACCAACGCGGCGGTTACGTTCAGTCACCTTGGTTTCAAAACGGCGACCATCGCCCGGGTCGGACAAGATTGCTCCGGCACGGAAATCGTCGGCGAGTTGAATGACTGCGGAGTGGACACGCGACTGATGAGCGTCATCCCTGGCGAACAAACCGCCTACTCAACGCTCCTCCCCGAGCCCAAAGGCGGCGAGCGATCCCTCCTGGTCTACCGCGGCGCGTCAGCCACATTCACCGAGTCAGATATTCCATGGCCCAAA
>JBBTSK010000039.1:0-5555 GCA_038078795.1 Patescibacteria group bacterium | reverse complement strand
GTGCCACCGACTCGAGAGGACGCCCTAGCCAGCTTCATGTTTCGGATTATTGCCGAGCACATTGAGTGGCAGAAAGGTAGTGTGCCTGAAGCCGAGCGCGAGTTACAGCTGTACTTAGCCGTTTATCGCACCTTGCTCAAAGCCGACATCGCCAGACTGCGTTCGCGGGTTTTCTTTTTGTACCATCCGCAGTGGAAAAAAACCCAGAGCGACGAGTACGCTAGAACTGTCGCTGATGACTTAGATCAGGTCATTACTACGGTTGATGGTCAAGTCAAACATCCCATCGCCGAACAACTCTCAAGACAAGTTGGACGCTACGCGGTTTTGTTTAATGTTCTATTTGACGTGGCCGCTAAAGAGCCGGATGAATTTTTGAGCCTGGCCGCGGACACCAACAGCCTGGACAGCGCGGTTAAAAAAGCGGCCAGCGCGAGGATCAAAAAGTTTTCTTCGCGGAAACGCAATCGTGTTTTTAGAGCTATCGCTTTTCTCTTTTTCACCAAAATGCTTTTGGCCATCGCCATTGAGCTTCCTTACGACCTGCTTGTCTCGCACACCACCACCATGCTACCTTTGGTGGTCAACGTCATTTTCCCGCCGTTCCTTTTGGCCGCTATCGCTTTGACGAGCGGCGTGTCCTTAAAACACGTCAAAGAAATTCAAAAGGGGGTGCGAGCCATCGTCTATCACTCTGGAGAGTTAAAGCTGATCTTCAAAGTCAAAAAACCTTGGAGTCAAGGAACATTGGCCGTGGTTTTTGCCGTTCTTTACGTGGCAACATTTTTAGTCACCTTCGGCCTCATCGGCGGGCTCCTTCTTACCTTGGGTTTTAACGCCGTCTCCATGATCATCTTCCTTCTCTTCTTGTCGTTGGTAACTTTTTTCGGTATCCGGATCCGTCAATCATGCAAGGAAGTGATTGTCCCATCGTCCAGAGGTTCGATTATTGGATCTCTGATAGACATTTTTACTTTGCCGATCTTACGCGCTGGCCGATGGATTTCGCTCCGCACTCCGCGGATCAATGTTTTCCTGTTTTTTATGGATTTCATCATTGAAGCCCCATTTAAGATGGCGATCGAAGTCATCGAAAGTTGGCTGGCATTTGTTCGTGAAAAAAAAGAAGAGGTTTAAAACTTCTGAAAAAGTCCATTGACGGCGTTGCGGAGCCTCTGCTCCTCCTCCGTCGTACCGGTCGTACGCCTACGTCGGCGCTGTCTCCGCGCCTTGTCACTGGAGCTTTTTCAGAAGTTTTATAAAAGTTACTGTATGAAATGGAGGAAACAGCACCACAGAATGTTTTCGGAGATTTTAGTTTTTATCGTTTTGATTTTGGTGATCGCGATTTCTGCCGTCATTCAAGCCAAGCGCAATGATCACCAATCTAGTGCCATTATTTATGGAGCCACTTTTTCTACTACTTATGCCGACAACTTGGGACTTGATCCCCGTCGAGCTTATCTCGCGGTCATTGACGAGCTTGGTCTGCGACACATCCGCTTGCCGGTTTATTGGAGCGATGTTGAGCCGACGCAAAATATTTATGCCTGGGATGAGCTTGATTGGATGATTGACGAGGCGGCCAAGAGGGGAGTCAACTTGACGTTGGTTATCGGCCGCAAGGTGCCGCGCTGGCCCGAGTGCTACGTTCCAGATTGGGCGGAGAAGCTGGCTTCTAACTACCAAAATCAAGCATTACTCGACTTTCTAGAAAATGTGGTGCGACGCTACGAAACCTCGCCGGCGGTTAGTCGTTATCAAGTGGAAAATGAACCGTTCTACAATTTTGGCGAGTGCCCGACTCCGGACGCCAATTTGTTTGACCGAGAGTTGGCTTTGGTTCGGCAATGGTCAGACAAGCCCATTCAGCTGACAGTGAGCGGAGAGAATGAGTTTTGGGTGGATACGGCTATCCCGGCCGATATTTTGGGAGTGAGCATGTATCGCGCTACTTGGAGTCAGATTTTTGGCTATTGGATTTACCCCATGAACCCTGATTACTATGGCGCCAAGGCGCTGGCGGTGGCTCCTTTGACTGATGCGGTGATTGTCTCTGAATTGCAGGCTGAACCGTGGTTTCGGGGTCCGCTGAAAGAAGCCGATCTGGCTGATCTAGTTAAGGAATTTACTCCGGAAGATTTGGCGCGGAACATCCAGTTTGCCAAAGAAGCCGGATTTGACGAGGTCTATTTTTGGGGGGTGGAGTATTGGTATTGGTTAAGTCAAAAAGGAGAACCTGCTCTTTGGGACGCGGGTAAGGAGCTGATCCAGAGCGCGTTATGAACTTCAATAAAGAAAAAGTTCTTTTTTCGCTTTTTGTAACGCGGCCGATGTGGGGAATTATTCCGGCCCGCATTACCGTCGGGACAATGCTTGTTTTGCATGGTCTCGGCCGGTTGCTGTCCATGCAAGCCGACCCCGGGACTTTTTTATATGAACTGCCCGGGCCGGTGGCGATCGTCATTTTGGTTTTATTTTCTATTTTGGAACTGTTGGGCGGAGTAATGATTATTGCTGGGTTTTTGAGTCGCATTGCCAGCTTTACGATAATTGTGGAAATGGCTTTGTCTATTTTCACCGAACGGATACCTCTGGGATTTCAAGGCGATGTGCGACTCGAAGTGCTTATTTTTGCCATGTGTACGATGATTTTTTTCAGCGGTTCTGGGCGCTACTCTGTGGATCGCTGGATTGCCAGACGGATGCTAAAAAAAACTCCCAACAAAAAATGGGAGCATTATTGCATTGCCGAAACGCCGTATTGCGAGCGGTGGTACGAGTAAATCGAGTATATGAGTTCTACCACGATCACGTTACTCATTATTTTATCCACCATTTTGACGATTGTCGGCGCGGTCATCGCCTCTTTTGGAGTCACCAGCCTTTGGGGCGCGCCGTTTGTCGGCACACCTGCCAAGATTGTTCGGCGGATGATCAAATTGGCAGACGGCAAGCCTGGAGAGGTTATTTTGGACCTCGGTAGCGGCTCTGGGGCGATTTTGATCGTCGCGGCCAAAGAGTTTGGGATGAAAGCCGTTGGCTATGAGATAAATCCCTTTCTGCGAGTCATCACTCGGGTCAAAGCTCGCTGGCATGGAGTGGAAGAGCGGGTTGAAGTCAGAGCCGGTAATCTTTTTCATGTCGATTTGCCCAAAATCGACGTTGTCACTCTTTTTTTGCTGGAGCCAGCCGTTGTCCGTCTGCGTTCTAGGCTTATCGAGCAGATTTCCGACCAAACTCGGGTTGTGGCGCGCGATTTTCATTTGCCAAACTGGCCTCACTACAAAGAGGATGGTTGGTTGCGCGTCTATCGCAAAAGCGATGTGATATAATCGTCCAGCTATGTCCAATGAAGTTGTCCTCGACATCGAAACCCAGAATACCTTTGAGGAAGTAGGAGCTTATGACCACAAGCTCCTTAAAATTTCGGTTATTGGCGTGTATTTTTATGATACCGACGAGTACATTTGCTACGGCCTGGAAGAACTGCCTAAGTTATGGTCTCGACTGGAGACGTCGGGGCGAATTATCGGCTACAACACCAAGGGCTTTGACTACAACGTGATGAACGTCTACTACGCCGGGGACTTTCAGACCTTTCCTTCGCTTGATCTTTTGGAAGTCATCGCGCAATCCCTTGGTTTTCGGGTTAAATTGGACGACGTAGCTCAAGCTACGCTTGGTTATGGCAAAAGCGGCCACGGCTTGCAGGCGGTGGAGTGGTGGAAGCAAGGGGAGATCCAGAAGATCAAAGATTACTGCCTCCAAGACGTCAAAGTGACCAAAGAAGTTTATGAGTTCGGCAAAAAATATGGAATTATTCGGTATTACGACCGCCTGGGCGTCCTTCATGAAGTGCCGGTGGATTTTCAAGAAAAACTAGTGGTCAAATCGACCATCAATCTGACGATGGGGTTTTGATTGTGGATAAGTGGCCCTTTTGCGCTGACACAACCTATTGTGGTAGACTGAGGGTTGTCGCCACAAGATGTTGGGTATTGTGGTTTGGGAGGAAAGAATGATCCCGGTGGGCTCATTCTTTTCATCTGCCAAGTTTTTCTTAAAAAATTAATCCTTTGAATGCCTATGTCCACCTTCACTCCATCCACTCAAACGTCTGCCGTCGGGACTAGCCACGCTATTGGTGACGCGGTTTGGCAGTACATGACTTCGTTGAAGTCAGTCAAGAAACGCGATGGCAGTGACGAGGTTTTTTCGCCGGAGAAGTTGGAGCGTTCAATCATCGCGGCGATGATGGCGGCAGGGATGAAGGAACATAATCTTGGAGTCGCAAGGCAAGTGGTCGAACACGTTGTTGGACGTTTGACTCGGGTGTTTGATGGGCACACCACTCCATCCACCGCCGATGTCCGCGAGGTGATTAATGCCACCTTGATCGATCATAACTTAGTCCACGTCAGCAAGAAATTTGTTTCTTATCGATTTGAGAATCGTCATCAAGACGAAGCCGCTCGTTATGGTCACGGCATCACGGTCAAGCGTTATTTTACTACCCCCGGCAAGCATCCTTACGAGTTGATCAAGTGGGAATCGCGGACGGCTAAAATCACCAACGAAAAAGGGGAGACTGTTTTTGAGCAGAAAGATGTTGAGGTGCCGGAGTTTTGGTCGCAGACGGCTACCAACATCGTGGTGCAAAAGTATTTCCGCGGCCAAGTCGGTCAGCCTGACCGTGAACGAAGCGCCAAACAATTGATTGATCGGGTGGCTATCACCATGACCAACTGGGGACGCAAGGACGGTTATTTTCAAACCGCTGAAGACGCCGAAATTTTCGAGCATGAACTGATCCACATCCTCATCAACCAAATGGCCGCCTTTAACTCGCCGGTGTGGTTTAATGTCGGCGTTTGTCCGCATCCGCAGTGTTCAGCTTGTTTTATCAACTCCGTGTCCGACGACATGCGTTCCATTTTGCATCTATGCACTACTGAAGGGATGATTTTCAAAGGCGGATCTGGTTCGGGGGTCAATTTGTCTCCGCTGCGTTCTTCCAAAGAATTTTTGGGTGGTAGCAATGGCCGTTCTTCGGGCCCGATTAGTTTTATGAAAGGTCTGGACGCTTTTGCCGGGGTGATCAAATCCGGCGGCAAGACTCGGCGGGCCGCTAAAATGGTTATTTTGAATATCGACCACCCCGATATTGAGTCATTCATCAAGTGCAAAGCTGAAGAAGAAAAGAAAGCTTGGGCTTTGATGGATGCCGGTTATGATGGGTCGATTGATGGCCCGGCTTACTCATCGATTTTTTTCCAAAACGCCAACAACTCGGTGCGAGTGACGGACGACTTTATTCAGGCGGTGCGTGAAGATGGCGAATGGACCACTAAAGAAGTCACCACTGGAAAGCCGTCGGTGAGTTACAAAGCGCGTGAGCTCATGCAAATGATCGGCGACGCCGCTTGGCACTGTGGGGATCCTGGGATGCAATACGACACTACCATCAACAAATGGCACACCTGTAAAAACACCGGGCGTATCAACGCGAGTAATCCGTGCTCAGAGTATGTTTTTCTTGACGACACCGCTTG
>JBBTSK010000038.1:0-5823 GCA_038078795.1 Patescibacteria group bacterium | reverse complement strand
CCAAGAAGATCGTCATCATCACCGCCAAATCCAGCAAGTTCAGCTTCATCCTCGGGGTTCTCGGCGCCGCCGCGATCACCGACTTCGGGCTCGACCGCGAGCTGGACCAGATCAAGATCGTCGCGCTGGTCGACCAGACCAAGATCGACGGCTTCACCCTCACGGGCCTGCCGGACGACAGCACGATCAAGATGAGGTTCGAGGACATCGACGAAGACGGCACCATCAAGTCCCGCCTGAAGAGCAAGTACGCCCGCGTCGGCACCATCGAGCGCCGCAACGGCTTCTACGCCATCACCGGCGACAAGAATCTGGCGCAGAGCCCCGCCTTCCTGACCGTGACGGATCAGGTCAAGGACAAGAAGGCCCCGGCCTTCGACACGGCCTACGCCCACGTCAGTGGACAGAAGAACACCTGGATCGGCAAGACCGGCCACAACGCCCGCCTCGCCCACATCAACGCCACCTCCATCACCGGCGCGCGCTACGGCCTGCTCGGCCTCCTGTTCACGACCGACAAGGGCGAGGACGTCCAGATGATCGACTGGGCGAGCCTCGACACGTGGTTCAAGAAGAACAACGGCAGCAACCTTCCGAAGTCCCAGCAGATCTACGTCGGCGACGGCAACGTGCGCAGTCTGTCGCACGTCAACGGCGACCGCCTCGTGGTCAACACCAACAACGGCAAGACCGTGCTCGACCTCGCCGCGCTGAACGACCAGCCCACGGCCAAGATCGTCAGCAAGGACATCTCGGACCTCGACAGCAACCTGGCCGGCGTGCACCCGTACCGCATGGACACGGCGGTGTTCGTCGACGAGATCACCGACGACACGGAGATCTCCGCCACGATCCGCTTCCAGCCGGTGACCCAGCTCCCCCGTGAGCTGCGCCAGGACTACGCCCAGGCCGTCTAGGCCTACTTCGTTCGGACTCCCGCCGGGTCGCATGCAAATCAGCGTGCGGCCCGGCCTTCTATTTAGGGGCAGACACACGGATCTGCCCCTACAGTATTTTCATGCTAAACTGTGAGGACTATGCCTTCCCTAAAAACCTTTCTCATATTAGACGGCAACGCGCTTCTGCACCGCGCTTGGCATTCGCTGCCGCAGACTATGACCACACCCGACGGAGTCGTCATCAACGCCGCCTACGGTTTCACTTTGGTGATTGAAAAAATGCTCTCTGACCTCAAACCGGATTTCATTGCCGTGGCTTGGGATTTGGCCGGCAAAACTTTTCGCCACGACGAATTTGAAGCTTATAAAGCTACCCGCGTCAAAAAAGAACAAGAGCTGTATGACCAAATCCCGATCATTCAAGCCATTTTGACTTGCTATGGCATCCCTTCGCTTTCCAAAAAAGGCTTTGAAGCCGATGACATTTTGGGCACGATCGCGCAGACGAACAAAAAACATCACGTCAAAACACTAATCGTCACCGGCGACCAAGACGCTCTGCAATTAGTGGACGACGATACTTCGGTGCTTTTTTTCGTCAAAGGCGTTTCCCAAACTAAAACGTTTGATTCGGTGGCGGTGCGTGAAAAATACGGCTTTGATCCTCTCCAATTGATTGATTACAAGGCGCTGATGGGCGACGCGTCGGATAACCTTAAAGGAGTAGTCGGCATTGGTGAAAAAAGCGCCAAGGAATTGATCGCCCAGTTTGGATCGGTGGAAAACATTTTAGAAGCAGTGAGAAAAACTCCAGACAAAATCAAACCAACCTGGCGCGCCAAATTTGAAGGTCAAGAAAAACACACTTTGCAAATGAAACGCTTGGTGACGATTGTCCGCGACGTGCCACTCGGAGATTTCCAGCTCGAAGACGCCGAAGTCAAGCCTAAAGATGAAGTCTGTTTGTTCAAAAAATTTCGTGAGTTGGGATTTCGTTCGCTGATTAAAAAATACGAAACCGTGGCGCAAGGCGATTTGTTCAAAGTTGGCGGTGATGCCGTGCCCGCCCCGCAAGTCATCGATGGCGTGACCGTTGGCTATAACTTGAAAGCCGAAATGCATCGCCGAGGAAAAGTTATCACCGGAGCGCTGTTTGATTTGAAGATCGCCGCCTACTTACTAAACTCAACCGCCCGTGGTTACGATCTGCCAAGTATTGCGCAACAATGGCTTGATAAAACCGAGTTGGCCGAATCCGACCTGTTGAACCTATACAAAAAACTCTCTGCTGAACTGAAAAAAGAAGACTTATTTCAAGTGATGAATGAAATCGACATGCCCGTGTTGCCAATCATTTACGAAATGGAACGCGACGGCATCAAGCTCGACGTGGACTTTTTGGCAGGGCTTTCTAAAACGATGAACGCCGACCTCGACAAGCTCACCAAAAAAATCCACCAAGCCGCTGGATCCGAATTTAATATCAATTCACCGTCACAAATGGCCGACGTCCTCTTTGAAACCCTGGAAATCCCGACCCACGGAATCAAGCGCACCAAAACGGGATACTCCACGGCGATTGATGAACTTGAGAAGATCGAGGACCAACACGAGATAGTGCCGCTGATCATGGAGTATCGCGAACTGGCCAAGTTGGTCTCGACTTATGTTGACGCTTTGCCGTCGCTGGTGCAAAAAGACGGACGTATCCACACCACTTGGGATCAAACCGGCACGGCCACTGGACGCATTTCGTCAAACAATCCCAACTTGCAAAACATTCCTATTCGCACCGAACAGGGGCGTGAGATCAGAAAAGCGTTCATTGCCGAGAAAGGACACCTGCTCGTGGCCGCTGATTATTCGCAATTTGAATTGCGGCTGGCCGCGGTTATTGCCAAAGACGCCTCGTTCCTGCGCGCTTTCAAAGAAGGGGCCGACATCCACAAACGCACCGCCGCTGAAATTTTCGAAATTGACGAAGACAAGGTCACGCACGCACAACGCCGCGCCGCTAAAACGGTCAACTTCGCCGTTCTTTACGGCATGGGCCCGCGCAACTTGGCCAAGTCCACCGGCATGAGCCAGACCGAAGCGAAACAATTCATCGACAAATACTTTGAGATCCATCATGCCGTCCGTGAATATATCGACGGACTCAAAATAAAAGTCCACGCTGACGGCTGGGTGGAAACGATGTTCGGACGCAAACGCTACTTTCCGGAAATTAACACCGGAGTGGGGATGCTCGTGGCTCAAGCCGAGCGCATGGCTGTCAATATGCCGATCCAAGGCACCGAGGCGGACATTATGAAAATGGCGATGCGCGAAATTGACGTCTGGATAAAAAAAGACGGCGTTGACGCCAAACAATTACTGCAAGTCCACGACGAGATTGTCGTCGAAGTGAAAAAAGAAGACGCCGAGCGCGTCGGCAAACAGATGAAAAAAATCATGGAAGGCGTGGCAACGTTTGACGTACCCCTCGTAGTTGACATCAAGATTGGAAAGAGTTGGGGAGAGATGGAGGAAATCGAATAATTATGCTGATCTTTATTTACGGCGACGACACCTTTCGCGGACGAGAGAAAGTCCAAGAAATGAAAACGCGCTTTGCGGAAAAATTTGATCCGACAGGCATGAACCTAGCGGAGTTTAGAGATAATCCGCAGATTGGTGAAGTTATGCAAGCGGTGCAGTCTTCGCCGTTTCTTGGTCAGAAACGCCTGACCATCATCCGCGATCTTGTGGCTTCGACCAAGAAAGCCGACGCTGAAAATTGGATCAAAGGATTTCAAAAAACACCTGAAACGAGCATCGTCATCTTTCAAGAAACCAGTGAAGCAAAAAAAGTTGCCAGCAGTGAGATCTTCAAAGCTTTAAAAAAATCCGCCGATGTCTTTTTTTATCCTTTTCCGCTTTTGTCTGACGCTGAGCTCGTCAAGTGGACGATCGACCGCGCGGCAATGCTCAAACTAACGATCGACCAACCAGCCATCAACGAACTGGCGACGCGCGTTGGGGCTGATCTTTGGCGGATGCAGCTTGAGCTGGAAAAACTCCAAGCCTTTGTCGGAGCTGGTGCGGCTTCCATCGACACTGTCCGTCAGATGGTTTCAGCGAGCTTTGAAGATCAGATTTTCGACTTCGTCGACGCGGTCAGTCGCAAGGATGTGCCAACAGCTCTGCGGCTGTTACAAGAAGAACGGCTTTCAGGAACGTCTGACCACCACCTTTTTTCAATGCTGACCCGCCAGGTTCGTATTCTCCTTGGCGCTCGCGCCATGCTCGACGCCAATCCTCGAGCGAGCCAAGATGATTTAGTCGCGGCCATGCGCCTTCACCCTTACGTGGCTCAAAAATCTCTCCACCAAGCCAGGGCCTTTCGCCTCGACCAGCTCAAAGCCGCCCATGAAGCTTTATACAATTACGACCTCGGCCTCAAAACCGGCAAGGTTAGTCCAGAGTTAGCCGTCGACCTGACCGTGGCCAGTTTCTTGACATAAAATCGGCTTTTCGATATCCTTCCGCCACATATGCCAATTCTCCAAAACGCCAAAAAGGCTCTTCGCCAAAGCATCCGCCGCGGCAAGCGCAATAAAACCGTGCTCGACGAAATCGACTCCCTGCGTCGTCACTTTAAAGTTTCTTTGAAAGAAAAGAAAGTTGACGAAGCCAAAAAGTTAGTCCAAGCCTTTAGCAAAAAGATGGACAAAGCGGTTAGCAAAAAAATTCTCAAAGCCAACACCGTGGCCCGCTTGAAGTCCCGCGCCATTCTGGCGGTCAACAAGCTTGGCAAGTAAAACCAAAATAAACCAAAACCGCGCCGCCCGAAAATCTCGGGGGCGCGGTTTTGGTTACAAAAATAATAAATCATTCCCCTTCAATAAGCGGCTTCACCACGTCTTCAAGTTCCATGCTTCCGCCAACTTCACCGGAAGTCAGTTTGTAAACATCCTTATCGACTTTTAACAATTCTCTCGACGAAGCGTTAAATTGATTGACCGTGGTCGACAAATTTTTGCCCAACCGATCGTGCAAATCCACATACTGATGAATGTGCCTGCCAAGCGCATCCACTCGTTGCAGAATTTCATGGGTTGATTTTTCCAATTGTAGCTCGCGCAAACCCAAAAGGACAGTTTGCAAGTAAGCAAAAAAAGACGTCGGTGAAACGATCAGCACGTGCTTGCCAAAAGCATACTCAATCAAATTGACGCTATTGATAGTCGAACCAACCTCGGCATTCAACAAATTATAGTAGACGCCCTCGGCGGGAATAAACATAAAAGCAAAACTCATGGTCCCAAGTTGCGGCTGAATATATTTAGCGGTTTCGTCAATGCGTTTTTTGACGTCAGCTTTAAACTCTTTTTCCACCCGCTCTCTGCCCTCTTTGGTTTCCTCACTAGTCATGCGATTATAATTTTCCAGCGAAAACTTTGCGTCGATGGGAATGATATAGTCACGAACAAAAATGACCGAGTCGGCAATCAAAGCCGCTCCAGCCTCGTCAACTCCCATTTGATACTGCATCTTATAGCTCTCCGGCGGCAAAACATTTCCCAACAATGACTCCAGCCAGTACTCACCAAGCACACCGCGTTGTTTAGGATTTTTCAAAATGTTTTGCAGGTTCTGCAGTTGTGAAGAAAAATCAAGAACTTGCTTATTGGTAGCATCAATCTTAGTCAGTTGCTCGGTGACTTCCTGAATAATTTTTTGCGCTTCCGTTTGACTGCGATGTAGTTGAGTATGAATGCGATCAAGGTGCTCTGATGTCTCCGAGCGCTGTTGATGACTTGCCTCCTTCAATTCCCGCCGCAATCCTTCAACAACTTCCAATAAAACATTTGACGACGCATCGCCGCCTTTACCAGTATTGCGACGTAGAATGGCGTAAGTTATGGCAACGGCCGAAAGG
>JBBTSK010000037.1:0-1870 GCA_038078795.1 Patescibacteria group bacterium | reverse complement strand
CGCCAAACCAAGTGGCACGCCGACTTTGGCCAAGGATTTGGCAAGACCTGGAATTCCTTGAATCCCGCTCGAAGCCAAGGCTCCCGCCCGGCCGCCCATCGACGCGGCAGTGGTCTGCGCCACTTCAAAGCCAGCGAAAAGCAAGGCGATAGCGATGATCAAGCTTGTCAAATGCGGAGCGTCAAAGGCTTCTGTGATATTACCTCCAATGCTGGCCGCTTCACCACTAGCGTCAGTTTGTTGTTCAAACCCTTGCTTTTCAGATAAATTGCCTGTACTGGCCGCGGCTAAAGCTAACCAAACAAAAAAAGTCAAAATGGGGCCGATGGAAACGGCGGCGGTAAAACGCTTCCACCAATCGGCGTAATGGCTCTCCGCCGGACCAACCACTCCTTTGGCCCCGCCCAGAAAAAATGTCAGCGGCGAGAGGATCACCAAGCACCACAAAATGACGATGCGAAAAGCGAGCAAAGCGGCCAGAATGATCATCGTCGCTAAAATTATGAAAGTCAGAATCATGGTCAAAAAGGCAGCGCCAAAAAAATCAAAAACCTCGAAGCCGGTGCCATTAGTAGCCGCGGTGGCAATTTGGGAGTTGCTATAACTGAATAATTTATCCAGCCCGAAGAGTTGAATAAAGTTGCCGCCAGCCACGTCGGCAATAGCGTTAACGAAAGTAAACATGATTACCTGGCCGAAGTCGATCAAAATACCGGCGATGGTGCGGGAAAAGTTGATAACCACAGCCATGATGAGCAGTCGAGGCACTTGGCGCTTCCAATCAGCTTTGCCAATGTTAAAAATAGTTTGAAAGGCAATGATGAGCAGGATAACGACAAAAAACATGTTGACCAAATCACGGACCACGGTCCAGCCTTGGGTGACGATCTGCGCGTCGACAAAGTGGTTGTACTGCATGATCGGCACGATGACGATGTCGATCAAAACTACGATAATTATGACCACCTGTTGAGCGATCCAAGCGAAAATTGTCGCCAGCCAAAGTCCAATATGTTCGACTGCCCCAAGCGAACCGGCACCGGGCGCGGCGGGGCTATTAGCCAGAGCCGGCGAAACAACTGCAAAAATTGCCAACACAACACAAACAACACCAATCGTTTCACGATGGTGCAGGCGAAGCCAACCCACAAGTCTTCGCAGGCACTTTTTCATCTGCTCCATAACGCCGAAATTATAGCATGAATGGAAAAAATTTGGATGGGGATGAACCGTACGGGCGGCCCGATGTGGCCGCCCTTGCCGTGACCATGATCATGCAATGCACGGGCGACCACGCCGGATCGCCCGTACGTTCAATGGATTTTCCTTATCCGTTGTCCATTGCTTCGGATTATCCTCAATATATTGAACAATTCTGTTGTAATCGTCTTAAACCAACCGATAATATCGCCCAGCCTCGCCGTACGGGCGACCCGGTGTGGTCGCCCGTGCATTGATTGCTTTTGCTGATCGTCCTCGTCCATAATCCATAAAACTCCATGAAAATGATTGGGCATGACAACAAATGTATCGATCTTTACCATTGGAAACTTATTTGACAATTCCTTCCACCAATATTCAACCATTTGTCCGGAGTCATTCAATGTCATACAACCGGCAACGATACTACCAAACAGGCACACGCCGTGATGCGTACAAATCGTCACATAATAGGCGCCTGACTCAGAATAATCGAAACCTTTAAAACGAAGTTGTTTGCGTTTTGATTCGTCAAACATAATTCAAATATTTATTCAATTCAAAACAACGCGGGGCATGAAATGCCCACCAACATCTAACCAGCCGAGAGGAGTACCTCACGGCTGGTGAAAAAGTGGGGGTGGTTCGTCCGACCCAACGGACGAACCAC
>JBBTSK010000036.1:0-1012 GCA_038078795.1 Patescibacteria group bacterium | reverse complement strand
ATCTTTTCCACCGTCTTTTTGTGACCCAGATCGAAACAAAACTCCCGGCAGGCGGGGCTTTTGTCTATGACTTTCCAAAAGCACAAGCGGCCTTGTCCCGCTTAACTCCCGACGGCAAATACGCCGAACGCTTCGAACTCTATCTAAACGGTGTTGAGCTTTGTAACGCCTTCACCGAACTGACCGATGAACGCGAACAGCGTCGTCGGTTCGAAGAAGAAACGGAAGAGCGCCGCCGCCTTGGCAAGCCAGTTTTTCCCATTGACGAGTCCCTGCTCTCTGGGCTACCATCCTTGCGCCAACCGACTTTCGGCAACGCCCTGGGGATCGACCGCTTGCTGATGCTTTTAACCAACGCCCAATCGATTGATGAAGTTCTAGCCTTTCCCGCAAAAAATCTGTTTACCTCATAACCTATGCCCAGCCCAAACGACGTCAAAAAGGGGACCGTAATCAACATGAACAACGACCTTTGGATCGTCGTTGATTTCCAGCGCGTCTCTCCGGGCAAAGGTAGTTCCTTCGTGCGCACTCGTGTGCGCAATATTCGCACCAACAAAATCCAGGAGCAAGCTTTCAAGTCAGCCGAAACCCTGATCTTCGAGGAAGTCGCATACAAAAACATGCAATATCTTTACGGCGATCAAACCGGCCACACTTTTATGGACAACGTCTCCTATGAACAGCTGACAATGAGCCCGGAAATGATCGGCGACGACGCTAAATACCTCAAAGAAGGGCTCCTGGTCATGATCATGACCCACAATGAAGCCGCCATCGCCATTGAGCTCCCCAAAAAAATTGAATACACGGTGGCCAGCTCGCCCATGGCGATAAAAGGCGACACCGCCGGCGGCAACGTCACCAAGGAAGTGACGCTCGACAACGGCCTCACCACCCACGTCCCCATTTTCATCAAAGAGGGCGAACACATCTTAGTCAATACCGAAACTGGCTCCTACGTGGAACGAGTGCAAAAATAGTGGTAAAATCTCCGCACCTATGGGACGTC
>JBBTSK010000035.1:0-1639 GCA_038078795.1 Patescibacteria group bacterium | reverse complement strand
GGGTCATCTCTCGGCTGGCGGCGAGCGTGGCCAGCCCGCGGCGGTCGCTTAGCACAACGTCAATTTGGGCGAAGGCGTACCAGACCATCAGAATAATTCCAGGAATGATGAAAAGCAAAAAACCGACCAGCTCTACGACCACTACAATCAGTCCAACCAAAGCCACCGGCCAGATGCGCAGCCAAGCCTGGCGTGAGAGATGTTCGGTGTTGATTTTTTCTCGGCCGATAATTTTTGCAGTGATGGATGTCAGCATGATCCAAATCCAAATACCAAGAATGACGATGACAATCTGGCCGACGATAGTGATCCAGAAGCTCTGATCCGGCAACAAGGCCAAGGCCCCATAGATGGCGGCCGAAGGGATCAACAGCCAGGCTGAATAGCCGATATACAATCCGGCGTTGCGGCGGAAGATCGTCATGGTCAGTTGGAGGAGTTCAAGGACGGAGAGCATAGCTTAGCGTTCGGATTTCAAGCTTTGGTAAATCAGGCAGTTGGCCGTGACGACGAGCGGCGCCACCAAAGTATTCAAAACGATGAAGACTGTGCCACTGCCGATGTTATATAATTCGGAAGCAAAAGCGGCGTTCAGTCCCGCCACCTGAAGGATGATGGTTTTGAGAACGAAGAGAATGAGGATTTGGATGGTGGTCATCCCGAAATAAAATACCGCGGTCGGAATGGCCACTCGCCACAACGTTGCCCACCAGCGGCCACGGGACAAGGCGGCGCTGTTTTTGATTGCTTGGCGGCCGCGGTTGTTGTCGAGCACCAAGGTGTAGGGAGAAAAAAAGACCCGCACGGCCACATAAACACAGCCCAAGAAGGCGGCGATCACGCCCAAGAAAATAAGCGCGGTGGCGGCCATGGACAATCCGCCGGATTTGCTAGCCACGGCCAACAGCGAAAGCAGGCCTCCGGGGGCAAGCAGAAGGAGGGGAGCCAGAATGAGCAGGGTAGTTAAAAATCCAACCAACAGGCGTGGGAAAAACAGCTTCCAGCCATCGCGCGCCAGCTCTTTCATGTTGACCGTTTTGCCGCTTAGTTGCAAAGAGACGCCTTTAATCAAGCGGTTGGAAATCCAAATGGACAAGACGGGGGCCAAAAGGAAAAAGGTGACAGCGTAGAGAACTAGGCCAAAGACTTGCGTGGCGTTGAGTGGTCCGGCGCCGGGAGTGGTCAGCGCCATATCCGGCGAGAGCCAGGTGGAAAAGATATTCAAAATGGCCAAGATTAAGAGCCAGGCCGAGATGCTCATCAGTTCCAGGAAATGTTTGGTGTAGTGTTCCCAGGCGCGGTCGATCACGGAGCCGACGGAGATGAGAGCCATAATTTAGAAGTTGGTGGTTAGGGTTTGGAAGTTGGAAAGTAACGATCGCGCGGAATTTTTGACAACGTCGATCGACGGGCTGGTGTCGAGGTAGTGAATTTGACTGCCGCGATCGGTGAACAGTTTTTTGAACCAGTCGCTCTTGTAGCGTTCGTCGAGGACGCGCAGGAACGATTCTTTCTCGAAGACGGCGTCGTCATTTTTTTCTGATCGGCCGGTTAAGCGTTGCATGGCGATGGCTGGGTCGACCGAGGCGATGACAAGGTGTGTTGGCGCGTGTTTCATGGCTAAGACGTTGCCGTTAAG
>JBBTSK010000034.1:0-1532 GCA_038078795.1 Patescibacteria group bacterium | reverse complement strand
ACCAAGCTGAAATCGTCAAAGGTCCGGCCAAAGGCCAGCCGATCGAACTTGAACTAAATGATTTATTCGTCTCCAGCACCGCAATCGACGTGCAAGCCGGGGATCAAGTCGTCGTCGTCCAGACCATTGATCTTGATGAAGTCGCAACGTATACCATCATCGACGCTTATCGCCTCCCTGCGCTCATCTGGGCGGTCATCGTTTTCTTTTTGTTGGCAGTGATCTTCGGTCGACTTAAAGGGTTGACGTCGATCGCTGGCTTGGCGTTGAGCGCTGGCGTGATCGTCTGGTTTTTGGTGCCGCGGATTGTGGCTGGCGCTGATCCGCTTTTGACCAGTCTCTTGGCGTCGCTCCTCATCGCCACTGTTTCACTTTTTGTCGCTCATGGCTTTAACAAGCGCACCGCTATCGCTTACGGCGGCACCATTGTCACGTTAATCATTTCGGCTTTGGCCGCTGTCCTCGCCGTCAGCGTGACCCACCTCTTTGGCATGGGCAGTGAAGAAAGTATTTTCGTTTTGGCCGATTTACCCAACCTTAGTCTCAAAGGATTACTCCTCGCCGGGATCATGCTCGGTTTACTCGGCGTTCTCGACGACATCACTACTGCCCAATCGGCCGTAGTCGAAGAGTTAAAACTGGCCAATCCAACATTGACCTTCACTGAACTGTATCGTCGCGGACTCTCCGTCGGCCGAGAGCACATCGCCTCACTCATCAACACCCTTTTCTTAGCTTATGCCGGCGCTTCCCTGCCGCTGTTTCTGCTTTTTTACAGCAACAACAATCAAGCTTTGTGGATGATCTTTAATAATGAAATGATCGCCGAAGAAATCGTCCGCACCATTGTCGGCAGTGCCAGCCTTATTTTGGCCGTGCCAATCACCACCGCTTTTGCCGCTTACGTTCACCGAAAGTGTCACTAGAGACACTTCGTCGGTCTTGCCAAATCCGTTCATGTGTGCCATTATACAACATTGATTCCCCCACTATAAGGGGTTAACCAAGCGAATCTATGTATCCGAAGATCCAGCTCAAAGCCGGCAAAGAGGCCAACATCACTTTTCGTCATCCGTGGGTTTATTCCGGGGCGATTGAGACTAAGCCAGAAAAACTCGAGCACGGCGATTTCGTCCATGTGACCGACCGCAAGGGCGACATCATCGGTACGGGTACTTACTCGAACGCATCTTCGATTGCTGTTCGTGTTTTTGATTTTGGTGAAGCGGTGATCGACAAGAAATGGCTGACTGCCAAAATCAAGGCGGCTGACGAACGCCGCGTCTTGATGGGCTACGGGCCTGATACAGAGACCACGGGTTATCGCGTGGTGTTTGGCGAAGCTGATCAAATCCCTGGCTTGGTCATTGACCGTTATGATGACGTGCTGGTGATCCAAATCGCTACCGCCGGACTTGACGCTCTGCGCGATGTAATCGTCGAGTGTTTGGTCTCGATCTTCAAACCGCGCGCGATTGTCGAACGTTCGGACATGAACGTCCGCCACGAAGAAAAACTCCAAGAATCGCACG